>DAIUDS010000184.1:0-2320 GCA_036845485.1 Jiangellaceae bacterium | reverse complement strand
CGGCGAGCCGTCTACGCCTGGTGGAACGTGACGATGTGCACTTCGTTGCCTTCCGGGTCGACGAGGGTGTGACGATCCGAAGCGTTCTCGGTGACGATCCGTCCCCCGGCGGCCACAGCCGCGTCGATGCGGGCTTGGGCCTGGTCGTAAGGGACGAAGAGGTCGATATGGATGCGGTTGCGATGCTGCCGCCGGTCCGTGTCCGATGCGTCCATCGGCTGGAAGAACAGGACCGGATTGAGCCGACGCGGATCGTAGATGTCGGTCAGGGACGTCCGTGGGTCGTGCTGGTAACCGAGTACGGACGCCCAGAAGGCTCGCACCGCAGGAACGTCGACCGCGTCAATGCCGAGCTGGACGAAACGCGGGCGCGTAAGGTCCGCAGAGAGCCCAAAGTCGCGGGCTGTGGTCTGGATCCCACCAGCCAGGTCCACGAACCGGTTCGTGGCGGAGCCCTCCCCGTCCTCCCACTGGTCCTTCCCACTGTCGATCGTGACGCCATCGGGCCGCAGGTCCACCAGCAACGGCAGCCCCGCGTCGTCGGCCAGACCGGCAACAGCCGACGCAAGTTCACCCGCCCGCCCAGGCGAATCGACGGGGTAGAACGTCATTGCGCCGAACAGCACGTGCCAGTCGGCGGTCTCCGGCCCCTTCGAGAGCCTGTCACCGGGGACCAGGTCGACCTCGTTCCCGTCGGCGTCGGCGAGCGCGACCCCGTACGCGCCGAACGGCTTCTGTCCGATTGTGGCCCTGGCCGCCTCCACCGCGTCCGGCGCGCGAACCACATCGACGTGGATCCGATCGCGCAGCGGCCGGGGCCGGCTCCGGTGAAACGACAGCGCGGGATCGCGTCGCGACGGATCCACGAGCCCGTCGGCACCGACGGGCTCGTAGGCGAGCACGGTCTGCCAGAACGACACGAGCGACGGCCGGTCCGCGGTATCGATCACGAGCTGCACGGTTTGGAGCACGGCCGGGTCTGCAGCCAGGCCCAGGTCCTGGGCTGCCGCCGAGATTGAACGCGCAAGCTCCACGTCGGCCCGGGTGAGATCCCCTGCTGGGCCGATCCGCACGCGCACCCCGCCGGGTCGCAGGTCCACGTCCGGCAGGCCGGTGGCGGCCGTCAGTTCGCCGATGCGGCGCACGAGTGCCGCACCCGCGGTCATCGACGGCGCGTCGAACCAGGCGCTCGCGCCGGCGTCCAGGGCGCGCCAGTCCCGGACACCGTCCGCTTGCTGGAACTCGGTCACTGTGGCTCGATCCATCAGAATCCCTTTCAGTGTCCCGCCGGGGCGACCGTGGCGGTCATAACACAGTGGTTCATGCCCTTCGGATGAGAATAGGAGAACCCGGCCTCCTCGAAGAGGCCGCGGGTACCGTCTGCGGATGGGCACCCTGACGGTGGACGGCTACCGGATCGAATCCCTGACCATGCAGACGTGGGACGCGTTTGCGGATCTCGCCGAACGGCACAACGGCGTGTGGGGTGGTTGCTGGTGCACGTACTTCCACCTCCACCCGGATCCCAAGGAGGAGCGCCGGGCGCTTGGCAATCGCGAGTTCAAGCGGCGTCTGGTCGAGGCCGGCCGTGCGCACGCCGCCCTGGTTTTCGACGGTGACGTCGCGGTCGCCTGGGCCCAGTTCGGGACGGTTCCAGAGCTACCGAACATCCACCACCGCAAGGAGTGGGAGCAGGGCGTCGCCCAGATGCCGGACTACCGGATCACGTGCCTGTTCGTCGACCGCGCCTACCGTCGCGCGGGAATGGCCGCGGTCGCCGTGCGGGGTGCGCTGGCGCTGATCGCCGCGGCGGGAGGCGGCCTCGTCGAGGCGTACCCGCACGACCTGCCCGAGGGCAAGAAGACCTCGGCATCGTTCCTCTACAACGCCACCCGGACCATGTACGAGCGGCTCGGGTTCAGCTACGAGCGATCGAAGGGTAAGGGCAACTGCGTGATGAGCGCGGTCGTCCCGGCCGCCACGGCGTGACAGGTCGCACGCCTGCTCTGCGGGGAGGCCACGGTGTTCACCATCGGGCAGCTTGACCTGCTACAACCCACCGACCCGACTCCTCGCACCGCGATGGCCGCTCATCGACGACGGTTCCCTGCTCGTGATGCTTTCACCATGATCAGGTGAGCTGTCATCGGCAGACGCGGATGTCGCCGGCGACCGATTGTGCTCGGGGCGGAGTCAGTCGAGGTTGCTATCGCGGCCGGCCAGGTAGCGGGTCGGGCCGGGATCGGTGGTTGTCAGGCGACCGACCTCCTCACCGCCGTCGCATTGGTACAACGCGACCGTCACGGCGTCGCCCCGGTGG
>DAIUDS010000183.1:0-2489 GCA_036845485.1 Jiangellaceae bacterium | reverse complement strand
TCTAGTCGAGCGGTCGCCGGTCTAGCTAACCGGCGACCAGGCTGCGCACGTAGCGACCACCGAGGATCAGGTACCCATCCCATCCGGGGCCGCCGAGGGATCACGTTGCGGGCGCGTCCCTCGACGCGGCTCTGGCGGACTGTGTGCGGACTCGGGAAGTGGTCGGATGACATGAGCGCAGGTCAGCGGCCTACGACGCCTGCGACACCGAGGACATGTTGAAGTCGGGCACTCGCAGCGCCGGCATCGTGGTCCGCGGGAAATAGTCACCCCACTCCCGGCTGAAGGCCGGAACGGTGGCTCCGGCACCACCGAACCTCTCCAGTAGCCCGATCGGGCTCTCGTTGAACCGGAAGTTGTTGACCGCGCCCACGACCTCGCCGCCTTCCACCAGATACACCCCGTCGCGGGTCAGACCCGTGAGCAGGAGCGTCTGCGGATCGACTTCGCGGATGTACCAGAGGCAGGTCAGCAGAACGCCTCGCTCGACGTCGGCGACCAGGTCGTCGGCCGAACCCGTTCCGCCGTCGACGGTCAGGCCGAGGTTGCCGATGTACGGGGTGGTGGACAGCCCGGTCAGCTCGGCGGAGTAGCGGGTCTGCAGCAGCTCGGACAGGGTCCCGTCGCTGATCCACTCGGTCCGGCGTACCGGCAGGCCGTTGTCGAAGACGCTCTGCTCCGAGCTGGACGCGTGCGCGACGACAAAGGGAGAACAGGCAAGGCCAGGTGCGGCCGGGTCCGACCACAGTGTCACCGGCCGGGTCGTGAGCCTCTCGCCGACCCGGGTGCCTTCACCGGGCTTGGAGAAGACCGTGCGTCCGTCCTGGGCATCACGAGCGCTCATCGTCCAGTACGTGTAGATCATCAGGTCGGCCACGGCCGTCGACGGCAGTACCGTGTCGTAGCGACCGGCCGGCAGGTCGATGGTTCGGGACGCCCAGCCGAGCCGGCGCACCAGCTCGGCGTCGAGCGCGTCGATGTCGACGTCGGCGAAGTCGCGCGAGGCCTGGCCGACCCACGCCGAGCGGGTCAGGTCCGCGGACTTGGCGGTGATACCGATGTGGCCGCTGGGCTGCTCGTGACGCAACCTCAGACCGGCCGACGAGCCCAGGTACGTCGTGGTCACCTCGTGCTCGACGTAGCCGTACGACCGACGATCCTCCGTTCCGGCCCGCGCAAACGTCGCGCCCAGCGCCGGAGCAACGTCGGCGAAGACCTCGACGGACGTCTCACCCGCCGGCTCGTCCCAGTCGTTGGCCGGCTCGCCGGCGACCAGCGGCTGGGCGTCCTCGGCCGGGCCGTTGTCACGCGCCGCCTGTTCCGCGGCCCTGACCAGCGGTTCGAGCGTCTCCGGCGTCACCGCGCTGCGTGCGACGACGCCGGCGGCCGTCCCATCACTCTCGCCGACCGTCGCGATGACAGTCACGGAACGCGAGCGCATGAGGCCGTTCGTCGTCAGCGTGTTGTTGGCCCAGCGGAGGTTCGCACTGTGCCCCTCGTCGACCAGGACGACGCATCCGTCGGCCTTCGACAGGTCCAGACAGCGTTCGACGACCTCCTGGGGCGCGAGCCCGCTCACTGGCCACCCTCCTCGGCGGTGTTGAGAATCCGGACCTCGCGGAACAGGGCCGACGGGCAGCCGTGCGACACCGGCGCGACCTGTCCCGGCTGCGCCTTGCCGCAGTTGAACGCGCCGCCGAGCACGTAGGTCCGCGGGCCACCGACCGCGGCCATCGAGCCCCAGAAGTCGGTGGTCGTCGCCTGGTAGGCCACGTCGCGCAGCTGTCCGGCGATCCGGCCGTTCTCGATCCGGTAGAACCGCTGCCCGGTGAACTGGAAGTTGTACCGCTGCATGTCGATGGACCAGGACTTGTCCCCGATGACGTAGATGCCCCGGTCCACCTGCGCGATGAGCTCCTCGGTGGACGGGCCGCCCTCCGCCGGCTGCAACGACACGTTGGCCATCCGCTGGACCGGCACGTGCCCGGCCGAGTCGGCGAACGCACAGCCGTTGGACCGGCTGGTCCCGAGACTCGCGGCCATCAGCCTGGCCATCCGGCGGTCGAGCTGGTAGCCGACCAGGATCCCGTCACGAACGATGTCCCACCGCTGTGAGGCGACGCCCTCGTCGTCGTAGCCGATCGTGGAGAGCCCGTGCGGCACGGTGCGGTCGCCCGTCACATGCATGAGCGGCGAGCCGTAACGCAGCTTTCCCAGCTGGTCGGGCGTCGCGAAAGACGTGCCGGCGTAGTTGGCCTCGTAGCCCAGTGCCCGGTCGAGCTCGGTCGCGTGACCGACCGACTCGTGGATCGTCAGCCAGAGGTTGGTGGGGTCCACGACCAGGTCGTACCCCCCGGCTTCCACGGTGGGCGCCGCGAGCTTCTCGGTGAGCAGGTCGGGCAACTCGTCGAGCGCCGCCTCCCAGTCGACGATGCCGTCCATGCCGGTCGCGTACTCCCAGCCCCGCCCCACCGGGGCGGCCAACGTAC
>DAIUDS010000182.1:0-2685 GCA_036845485.1 Jiangellaceae bacterium | reverse complement strand
ATCCTGAAGACGCTGGCGATCAATGCCGCCGTCGTCTCCGCACTCGTCGGAGGCACCACCGCTTACACAACTTTCGACAAGACCGTCACGCTCAGCGTCGACGGCCAAGCCGAGGCCGTGCACACCTTCGGCGACACCGTGGAGGAGGTTCTCGCGGACCAGGGCATCGAGCTCGGCGAGCACGACGTCGTGGCTCCCTCTAACGACAGCCCGGTCGAGGACCGCACCGAGATCGCCGTCCGCTTCGGTCGTCAGATCACCGTGACCGTCGACGGCGTCGAACGCGTGATCTGGACCACCGCACTGTCGGTCGACGAGGCCCTCGACGACCTCGGCATCCGGGCAGCGGGCGCTGAGCTGTCCGTCTCCCGCTCGCTCGGCATCGGACGCCGCGGTCTCGACTTCGAGATCCGCACTCCCAAGGACCTGACGATCGTCGCCGACGGTATCTCGAAGGCTGTGACGACGACTGCCGTCACTGTCCGCGAGGCCCTCGCCGACGCAGACATCACTCTCGGTGACCGCGACCTGGTGCAGCCGGGCCTGGAAGACCGGGTGGCGTCCGGGCTCACGCTCACGGTCCAGCGCGTAAGAGCCGAGGAGCGTACCGTCACCGTGGCCGTCCGGCACGAGGTCACCCGGCGCAACGACAGCTCCTTGTACGAGGGCGACACGAAGGTCGTCACGCAGGGCAAGGACGGTCAGCTCGAGCGGCTCGTCGAGGTGCTCATCGTCGACGGCAAGGAAGGCTCCCAACGGGTGCTCTCCGAGAAGGTCCTGGTCGCGCCCGTGACTGAGGTCGTGAGCGTCGGCACCAAGGAGCGCCCGGCGGAGGAGGAGGAGGAGGAGCCCATCGACACCTCCGTCGACGGCGGTGTCTGGGATCGGCTGGCCGAGTGCGAGTCCGGCGGAGACTGGTCCATCAACACCGGCAACGGCTACTACGGTGGCCTGCAGTTCTCGCTGAGCACCTGGCGGGCCTTCGGCGGCTCGGGTTACCCGCACGAGAACAGCAAGGCCGAGCAAATCCGGATCGCCACCCTGGTGCGCGACGCCCGGGGAGGGTACGGCGACTGGCCCGCTTGCGCCAGCAGCCTCGGTCTGCCGTTGTAGACGGAAGGTGATCGAAGCGGCGTCGAGGGGCGGCGGACCTAACCGACGCCGCGTCGATAACGCCAGGGCGATCGCGATGTTGAAGTGGCCGACCACGATGACGCCCGTGACGTGGAGGGCGCCGGTCACGAACCGGTGCACCGCCTCGGTGCCGGTCGGTGGACCGGCGGATCAGCCAGGGGCAGGCGATCAGGTCGGTCTCGGGGCGGTTGCGGGTGACTCATTGCGTGACATCTCCTTGGCTGGTTGCGCCCGTGCGGCGGAGTCAGAGTCGGGGAGCGCGACGGTCCGGAACCACAGCCACAGGGTGAGGTCGTAGCCGGCCTTGATCGCACCGGAAAGCACGAACGGCAGCCCGGCGGCCACGGTCTGGGCGGCCGCCGCGACGGGTGGGCCGAGTGGACGGCTCAGGTAGCGGGCAGTACCGGTGTAGGCGGCGGCCGCGGTGCGTTCGTGCGGGGCGACCAGCGCCATGACGTAGGCCTGCCGGGTGGGAACGTCCATCTGCGACAGCAGGGTGCGCGCGACCAGCAGGGCGATCGCCACCGGGAGAGTGGGGGCGAACGCGACGGCGGCGAGCAGCGCGTTGGACGGCAGGTGGGTGAACACCATCGTGTTGAGCAGGCCGATCCGGTCCGCCAGAAGCGGGGCGAGCAGGAACGACGCGGCTTGCAGCATCCCCAGGACGGCGAAGGTCACTGCGACGGTGGTGCCCGACGCGTCGAAGTGCACGGTCAGCCAGTAGGCGATGAACGCCGACACCGCGATCCCTCCCGCGAAGGAGTCGACAGCGAACAGTGCCGACAGGCGGGTCACGGTCCGACGTGACCGAGTGAGCCCACTCGGGCGCGCACCGGGCCCGGCGGCTGCCTCGACCGCGGCGCCGAGTCGGCCGGCGAGCAAGGTCCCGGTGACACCGACCGGGATGAACAGCAGGAACCACCGCTGGTCGGCCGGGGCACCCGGCCACACGTCACGAGCCGGCTCGGGGAGTGCTGCTGCGAGCGCGCCGAGTGAGCCGGCGATGGCGGCGACGGCGTTGTACAGGCCGAAGCCCTGCAGGCGACGGCGTCCGGTGAGGTCGGTGGCCAGCATGGCCTGCTCGAGAGAGGTGAACGGTCCGGACTCGATGACCTCGGTCGACAGCGCCCCGGCCAACCCGGCCAGGATGAGCGGCCAGGCCATGTCGGCGTAGGCGAACACGAGCCCGGTGCCGGCCAAGAGGAGGTAGAGCAGCGCATAGCTTCGGCGCCGTCCGAACCGGTCGGCGTGGCGGGCGACCAGCAGCGACGCGAACGCGGTGCCGCCGACCGTTGCGGCCAGCACCAGCCCGGTCCGCAGTTCGCCGAGCTGTAGCTGAGCCAGGCTGCGGCCCAGCAGCACCGCGCCCAGGCCGTACGCGAACCCGCGCAGCGCCTGCCCGGCCAGCACGAGCCGCACATCGCGGGACAGCCCCCTCATGCCGGGTCACGGCCACCCAGCAGCAGCGCGCGGCGGCGGTGCTCGTACAGGCCGTCGAACAGGACACCGGTGACGGCCAGGACCTGCTCGTCGTCGGCGACCATCGACAGC
>DAIUDS010000181.1:0-2733 GCA_036845485.1 Jiangellaceae bacterium | reverse complement strand
TCCACATTGCTCCTCGACGTCGCCGCCCGGTGGGCGACGTCGGCCGGCCGCGCGCTCTACGTCACGGGTGAGGAGTCCGCCGCCCAGGTCCGCCTTCGCGCCGAGCGGACCGACGCCTTGGCGGGCGGGCTGTTCGTCGCGGCCGAGACCGACCTCGCAGCCGTCCTCGCGCAGATCGAGCAGATCACACCGAGCCTGCTCGTGCTCGACTCCGTGCAGACCGTGTCGCGGGCCGAAGCAGACGGTGCTCCCGGTGGTGTCACGCAGGTCCGGGAGGTCACCGCGGCCTTGATCCACATCGCCAAGGAGCGTGGCATGGCGACCATCCTGGTCGGCCACGTGACGAAGGACGGCTCGATCGCCGGCCCGCGTGTGCTCGAGCACCTCGTCGACGTCGTGCTCCAGTTCGAGGGCGAACGGCATTCGCGCTTGCGCATGGTCCGCACGGTCAAGAACCGCTACGGCCCGGCCGACGAGGTCGGTTGCTTCGACCTGTCCGACACCGGTATCACGTCGATGCCCGATCCCACCGGCCTGTTCTTGTCTCGGCACGCCGATGCCGTGCCCGGCACCTGTGTCACGGTAACGCTCGAGGGGCGCCGACCGCTGCTCGCCGAGGTCCAGGCGCTGGTCGCGGCCTCGTCGCTTGCGGCACCTCGCCGGGCCACCAGCGGGTTGGACTCGGCCCGGGTCGCGATGGTGCTCGCGGTGCTCGAGCGCCGCGGCGACGTCGTCCTTCGCAACCATGACGTGTACGCCGCGACGGTGGGGGGCGCCCGGTTGGCGGAACCAGCCGGCGACCTCGCGCTGATGATTGCCGTCGCAAGCGGCGCCCACGACCTGCCGCTGCCACCAGGCCTGGTCGCCATCGGCGAGGTCGGGCTGGCCGGGGAGATCCGCCGCGTCACCGGCATCCAGCGGCGGCTGGCCGAGGCCGAGCGCATGGGCTTCTCCCGGGCGCTCGTGCCGCCCGATCCGGGCCCGGTGCCGGCCGGGATCAAGGTCATGGAGGTCGGCGACGTCCGCGCTGCACTCGGTGCTGCCCAGCGTCCGGTGCCGGTGGCCCGGCCTGCGCCGGAGGCCATTACTGCGCCGGCCGGGCCATAGGGTCACAGTCTGGCGACGATTGTTGGCGCGAGCATGAGGCGCCGTACACTGTCGTCCCGGACGTCAACGATTGTCACGGCGGGGGTCACGTGCCTGTGAGCGAACGCGGCGGAGCCGAGACCAAGTTGCGCCTCGCGCTCGCCGCGGTGGCGCCGGGTACTTCCCTGCGGGAAGGGCTCGAGCGCATCTTGCGCGGCCGCACCGGAGCCCTGGTCGTCCTGGGCTTCGACAGGACGATCGAGTCGATCTGTACGGGTGGGTTTGTCCTCGACGTCGACTTCTCGGCCACCGGTCTGCGGGAGCTGGCGAAGATGGACGGCGCGATCGTTGTCGACGGCGAGTGCACCAAGATCCTTCGGGCGGCCACCCAGCTCGTACCGGACTCGTCCATCCCGACCTCTGAGTCCGGCACCCGGCACCGCACCGCGGAGCGGGTCGCGAAGCAGACCGGCATCCCGGTCATCTCGGTCAGCCAGTCCATGCGCATCGTCGCGATCTACATCGACGACGTCCGGTATGTGCTGGAAGACGCCGGCCAGATCCTGTCCCGTGCGAACCAGGCACTCGCGACGCTCGAACGCTACAAGCTGCGACTCGACGAGGTGTCCGGCACGCTGTCGGCACTCGAGATCGAAGACCTGGTGACCGTCCGCGACGTCGCCGCCGTAGCCCAGCGCCTGGAGATGGTGCGCCGGATCGCCAGCGAGATAGAGGGCTACGTCGTCGAGCTGGGTACCGACGGGCGCCTGCTCAGCCTGCAGCTCGACGAGCTTGTTGCCGGTGTCGACATCGACCGCGAGCTCATCGCCCGTGACTACCTGCCTGCACCGTCCAGTCGCGGCACCCGGACGGTCATGGCGGTGTTGTCAGAGCTCGACGGGCTCTCGGCCGTCGACCTCCTCGACCTCGGTGCAGTGGCTCTGGCACTCGGCTTCGCGGGCGGTGCGGAACAGCTCGACGCCGCCGTGAGCCCGCGCGGGTATCGCCTGCTGGCTCGGGTGCCGCGGCTGCCCGGTGCGGTCATCGAACGCCTGGTCGACCATTTCGGCGGTCTTCAGAAGCTGTTGGCTGCCAGCATCGAGGACCTGCAGGCAGTCGAGGGCGTCGGCGAATCCCGCGCGCGCAGCGTCCGCGAGGGGCTCTCCCGGCTGGCCGAGTCCAGCATCCTCGAGCGCTACGTCTGAGTCCGGGTAGGCCGGTCGAGCCACCGCGTCGCCCGGCTGTACCACTCCGGTAAGCCGTCTGCAACGATCGTGGCGATGCACGCAGCGGTGATCTCGTGGTACCAGCTACACGCCCGCGACCTGCCGTGGCGTGCATCCGACCGGAGTCCCTGGGGTGTCCTCGTCAGCGAGGTGATGCTGCAGCAGACTCCGGTGTCCCGGGTCGAGCCCGCATGGCGCCGATGGATGGCCCGCTGGCCGGCGCCTTTCGACCTCGCAGCGGCCGAGCCAGCCGAGGTGATACGGGCGTGGGGGCGGCTCGGCTACCCGCGACGCGCCCTTCGCCTCCACGCAGCTGCACGGACCATCGTCGACCGGCACGGCGGCGAAGTGCCCGGTTCGTACGACGATCTACGGGCGCTCCCGGGCGTGGGCGAGTACACGGCTGCTGCGGTCGCGACGT
>DAIUDS010000180.1:0-2811 GCA_036845485.1 Jiangellaceae bacterium | reverse complement strand
ACCGTCGGCCGGCACCCGGGCGACGCTCAGGGTGAGCGTGTCGCCGTCGGGGTCGCCGTAGTCCACCGGCACTTCGAGCGTGGCGCACTCCGCCCCGCTGCCGCAGTCTTCCCAGTCGAGCGAGCCGACGCCGTCGGCCGAGTCGGTCTCGTCGGCCTCGGCGCCGCTCCTGGCAGGGTCGTCGGCACCGCCGGCCTCGGCGAGCCGCGATCGATCGGCCTCACTGGCGCAGGCGGTGACGAGGAGGCTGGTCGCGAGGGCGACGGTGACGGCGGTTCGGCGCACCGGTTGACGGTATCCGTCCGCTGACGGGGGCGCGTCGCGGGCTGGGCCCAGGGACTCCGGCGTCACCCGGCCCGACGATCGCCGGCAGCGATCATCCACTCGCGCGGCGACAGCCCCGACTCGTGGATGTCGCCGGCGATCTCGCGGCCGACGTAGCGCAGGTGCCACGGCTCGAACTCGTAGCACGTGCGGTCGCGGACGGCGTCCGGGTAGCTGACCACGAAGCCGAACTCGTGGGCGTGTTGCGCGACCCACTGTCCGGCCGGCGTCGTGGCGAAATCGGTCGTGAGATCGCCGGATTCCGGGTTCAGCACGTCGATGGCGGTGCCGAGCTGGTGCTCGCTATGGCCGGGCCGGGCGGTGCCGGCGGCCGCCTGCGCTTCGCCGACTTGCGCAGCCCGGTCCTCGAAGAGCCCACGTTGGTAGTCGTAGCTGCGATACGCCGACACGAGGACGAGCGGCGTGCCGTTGGCTTCGGCCGCCTGCCGCAAGGCCGCCAGGTCGGGAACGACGATCTCACGCACCTGGTCGCGCTGTTCGAAGCCGGCGGCGGTGGCGTCGACGAGGTCGCCAGGTACGTAGTCGGCGGGAAGGCTGTGGGCGGTGTCGATCACGAGCGTCGCCCAGTCGATGCTCGGATCGCCCTCCACCGGCTCGTCGCCCACGGAGCACGGGGGCAGGGTCGTTGTGGTCGTCGCCACGGTCGTGGATGTGGTGGCCAGCACCAGCAGGTTTGGCGTCGGCGCGAGCGGGTTGGATGTCGACGTCTGCGTCGAGTCCCACGTGGCCCACAGCCCGACAGCCGCGGCGATGATCACCGCTGCGAGCACGAGTCCGACCAGCCATCCCCTCACCTGCAGGAACTTACGTGCCGGCCCGACACCGTGCGGTCGCGCCGCCACGGTCGTCCGCCACCCAGCGGTACGCTGGCCGCTCCGAGGTCGTCAGCGCTCTGCCTGGCCCGGGGACGTAGCTCAGTTGGCTAGAGCACCTGCTTTGCAAGCAGGGGGTCGTGGGTTCGAGTCCCATCGTCTCCACCACGAAAGTCCAGGTCACAGCGTTGCGAAGACGGCGCTGCGACCTGCCGAGGGGTCGGCGTGACCTTCACGTGACCTAAGCGTGACCCACGGATCGGCAGCGGTCAGCACCGATCACCACGGTCCGTCACGACTGGCCGGTTCTACGATCGAGACCGTGAGCGCGCCGAAGTCGAACGATCAGCGCGCCCCCGACTCGCTGGAGGGCGCGCTGGCGGACCTGCCGGAGCTCACCTGGGAGGACTTCGAACGCGCCAGCGAGCTCGCCCGGCGCGACCTCGAGGCCGGCGGCGAGGACGAGCTCAGGCCGGCGTGATCGCGCGGCGGACGAGGGCTTCGTAGTCCTCGATCGCCCCTGGCAGCACACGCAGGTGGACGACCGGACCGGCCGGCTTCTCGACGATGTCCACGACCTCGGCGACGGCGGGAGCGTCCGGGTCGCCGGCAACGACGATCGCGCCGGGCTCGATCAGCGCCGGGTCGCGGGCCTCGCGTAGGAAGGTCCACACGTAGCCGGTCTCGTCCTCGTCCATGAGGTCGCAGGTGATGTCGATGGCAACCACGGCTACCTCCTTCCCGGCCGCTTGCTCCCATGGTACGGGTTCGGTCGCGGCGGGCCGAGTGCGTCGAGGAGGCGTGCGAGCGTGTCGCCGTCCGCGCCGGCGAGGCGGATCGTGAAGTGCGGGCGGCGGAACGTCGGCAGGAGGTCGAATCCGGCTTCGGCGACGTCCCGAACGGTCGGCAGGTGGACGACCCGGTACGACGCGAACCGTCGGAGCAGCGCATCGAGCGAACCGGGCCCGACGTCGTCGAGCGCGCAGAACACCGACACTCCCCACAGCGGGTCGCCGTCGAGCGTGTAGGCGTCAGCGGTGCGCTGGGCGTGCTCGAGCAGCCGCTCGATCGAGTTCGGACCGCCGCGTACGACGACGACGCCGTTGGCGGGCGGCTCCTCGTCTCGGAGGAGCGGCCCGATGTCCTGGCGGTCCGGTGCCGGATTCACCCGGTTGATCCGCTCGTGTCGTCGCGGAACCGGAGCACGTTGCTGCCCGAGTGCCCCTTGTCCTTCGACGCATCGATGATGCGGTCGATGCCGTCGGCGATCGCCTCGTCGCGCTTCGGCGTGGCGTGCTGGTAGCGGAGCGCCGCACGCGGGCTGGCGTGGCCGAGTCGGTGCATCAGCTCCTTGGTGCTGGCCCCAGTCGCGGCCGCCATCGTGCCGGCGACGTGGCGGAGGTCGTGCAGCCGGACCGCTTCGAGCCCGAGGGCGCGCCGCGCCCGTGTCCAGTCGCGCTGCCACACCACCAGCCGAACGGGCCCGCCGCGGGCGCCGGCGAACAGGGGAGCGTCCGGCTCGGGGCCGACCCAGGCATCGAGGTGCGCTTCGAGCTCGGGGATGAGCCCGGCGGGTAGCACGAGCGTCCGGCGACCGGCGTCGGTCTTCGGCGGGCCGACGAGGTGGCCGCCGCCCTTGGACTCCTGACGCTGC
>DAIUDS010000179.1:0-2842 GCA_036845485.1 Jiangellaceae bacterium | reverse complement strand
GTGGTTGATCGGCCCGCGCGCCTGCGGCCCGGTCCCGGTGAAGTCGATGACCAGCCTGGCGTGTGCGCCGGCGCCGTCGGTGCTCGTCTTCGTCAGCGTGATCCGTTGGGAATGCAGGCGCGGCGGGTCGACGCCGTCGTGCTCGGCGTAGTCCTCCCAGATGTACTCACCGTCGGGGATGACCGCGAGGACCTCGCGGCGGAACGTCTCGGTCGTGTTGTCCAGGATCGCGTCGAAGCAGCCTTCGACGGTCCGTCGGCCGTAGCGCAAGAACAGCTCGGCCAGCCGGCGGGTACCCATCAGGCAGGCGGAGCACTCGGCATCGAGGTCGGCGGCCAGCGACTCGGGCATGCGCGAGTTCCGGGTCATGATCCTCAATGCTGCCTCGTTCGAGACGCCGCCGTCCCAGAGCCGGATCGGCGGCACCATCAGGCCCTCCTCGAACACACTCGTCGCATGGGACGGCATCGATCCGGGAACGGTGCCGCCGATGTCATCGTGGTGGCCGAACGCCTGGACGAACGCGACCACCTCGCCCTCGTGGAACACGGGTGCGGTCACGCACAGGTCGGGCAGGTGCCCTATTCCGCCCTCGGACAGGTACACGTCGTTGTGAAAGAAGACGTCGCCGGGCTTCATGGTCTCGATCGGAAAGTCGCGGACGACGGGATGCACGAGGGCGGAGTACGACCGCCCGGTGAGCTTGCGCAGATGCCGGTCGTGAATGCCGGCTCGGTAGTCGTGCGCGTCGCGGATCATCGGCGAACGGCTGGTCCGGCCGATCGCGGTCTCCACCTCCATCTCGACCGAGGCGAGGTAGCCCACGATGATCTCGACGAGCACCGGGTCGGGACTCGCCGCACCCGGCTCGGTCAGGCGGTACGGCCTCATGACACCGCCCGGGCGAGCACGACGTTGCCGAGCAGGTCGACCGTCGCGGTGAACCCCGGGTGCACCGGCACCGTCGACCCGAACTCCTCGAGCACGGCCGGTCCGTAGACCACGTCGCCGGCCCCTAGGCGCTCCCGGTCGTAGATGCCGGCGTCCGTCCAGTCGGCGAAGTAGACCTGACGCGTGCCCGTCCGGGCCGAGTCGGCACCCCGGCCGGCATCGACCTCCGGCAACGACGGCCTGCGGATGGGTCCGATTCCGGTCACCCGGACATTCACCCACTCGACCTCCTGGCGCATGTCTCCTCGGAAGTCGTAGCCGTAGAGGCGCCGGTGGAAGTCGTGGAAGGTCTCGGCCACGGCTGCGGCGAGCTGCCGTGTGACCGGGCCGTCGGTCACGTCGACGCGGACCTCATACGCCTGACCGTAGTAGCGCAGGTCCGCGGTCCGGGCGAAGCGGCGTTCGCCGACGGGGAAACCTTCACGGGCGAGCGCCGCGTCAGCTTCCCTCTGGAGCCCGTCAAAGTGTTCGCCGAGTGCCGCCAGGTCGAGGGTGGAATGCCGGCTGACCGCCGTGCGGACGTAGTCGTTGCGAACGTCGACGGTGAGCAGCCCGTAGGCCGACAGGTTGCCCGGATTCAGCGGCACCAGCGCTCCGCGCAGGCCGAGCACGTCGACCAGCCGGCAGGCCAGCAGGGAACCGGAGCCGCCGAACGTGACCAGCGTGAAGTCACGCACATCGAGGCCCCGCTTGACCGTCACCTGGCGCAGCGCGTTGGCCTGGTTCCAGGCCGATATCTCCAGGACGCCGACCGCGCACTGCTCGACGCCCAGCCCGAGGGCGTCGGCCAACTTGGAGATGCCGGCCCGGGCGGCCGCCACGTCCAGCGGTATCTCGCCGCCGAGCAGGTGCGGCGGTATCCGCGCGAGGACCAGGTGCGCGTCGGTCACCGTGGGATCCGTGCCGCCCTTGGCGTAGCAGAGCGGGCCAGGCTCGGCGCCCGCCGACCGCGGGCCCACCTTGAGCGTGCCCTCCGGCGCCGTCCACGCGATCGAGCCGCCGCCGGCGCCGACCGTCACCACGTCGATCATCGCGATCTTGCTCGGATACGCGCCGACGTTTCCCTCCGTCGTAAGGGCGGGTGCGCCATCCACGACGACCGTCACGTCGGTCGACGTGCCGCCGCCGTCGAGCGTCACGACGCGGTCGAAGCCGGCCCGCTCGGCGACCACGCCGGCGCCCAGGGCACCCGCCGCCGGGCCGGAGAGAACCGTGCTGATCGGCAGGTGGATGACCTCGTCGGCCGACAGCACGCCGCCGTTGGACTTCATCACGTAGAACGGCACACCGAAGTCCGCCCCCGCGAAGGCGGCGAGACGCTCGGCGATCTGGGCCACGTACGTGCGGATGGCCGGCTTGACCGCTGCGTCGACCAGCGTGGTGACGCTGCGCTCGTACTCCCGGTACTCGCGCAGCACCTGCGACGAGATCGACACGGTAGCCCCCGGGTGCTCGCGCGCCAGGATGTCGCGCATGCGCTCCTCGTGGGCCGGGTTGGCATATGCGTGGATGAAGCAGACGCCGATCGTGTTGATGCCCCGCTCACGGAACCAGCAGGCCGCATCCGCGGCGTCGTCGTCGTCGAACGCGCGGATCTCGCTGCCGTCGACGGCGAGCCTGCCCCGGACCGTCCGGACCCGGTCGGCCGGCACGATCCTGGGCGGCTTCACCCAGAAATAGCTGTTGCCGTAGCCGTCCGGAACGGACTGGCGGGCGATCTCGAGCATGTGCTCGTAGCCCTCGGTGGTGATGAAGCCGAGGTTCTCGACCTTCCCCTCGAGCAACGTGTTGGTCGCAACCGTCGTGCCGTGGCTGACGGCGCTGATGGCGTCGCCACCCTGGCTGAGGGCCTGGAGGACCTTCTCGACACCGGCGAGGAACCCTTCGGCCG
>DAIUDS010000178.1:0-2971 GCA_036845485.1 Jiangellaceae bacterium | reverse complement strand
GGGACGATGAACAACGTGACGTTCGGCAACGACCGTCACCAGTACTACGAGACCGTGGCGTCCGGCTCTGGCGCGGGCGAGGGCTTCGACGGTGCCTCGGTCGTGCAGACACACATGACCAACTCGCGGTTGACCGATCCCGAGGTCCTGGAGTGGCGCTACCCGGTGCTGGTGGACTCCTTCACGGTACGGCGTTCCAGTGGCGGCGACGGCCGGTGGCGGGGAGGCGACGGAGCCGTCCGGCGGCTTCGCTTCCGGGAGGCGATGATCGTCAGCACTCTCTCCGGTCACCGCCGAGTGCCGCCGTACGGCCTCGCGGGCGGTGCACCGGGTGCCCTGGGCCGCAATCGGGTGGAGCGCGCCGACGGCACGGTCGTCGACATGGCCGGCTGCGACTCCGTCGAGGTCGGTGCCGGCGACGTGCTGGTCGTCGAGACTCCCGGCGGTGGCGGCTACGCGAAAGGCCCTTGACCTGGAGTGGACTCCAGGTGCCATTCTCGAGAACGTGAGCACCTACTACTCCCCTGGTGAAGTGGCCGACCGGTTCGGCTTCAGCCTCGACACCCTGCGCTACTACGAGCGCATCGGTGTGCTCCGCCGGATCGACCGGGCCCCGAGCGGGCACCGTCGGTACCAGGCCGGCGACATCGAGATGCTCGACCTGGTGCGCTGCCTGCGCGACACCGGCATGCCGATCGAGACCTTGCGCCGGTTCGCGGAGTTGGTCCGTTCCGGCGACGACACGATGCCCGATCGCGTGGCATTGTTAGAGGACCACGACAAGCAGCTCGTCGCCCATCTCGAGGTCCTGAACGAGCGACGGGACCGCATCCGGCACAAGATCGATTACTACCGGTCTCTGGGGTCACGATGACCACGCACCTGACCGACCTGGCCCGCACGGTGCTTCGCCGTTCGCGCAGTTGCCCAGCCCCCGACCCGTTCGAGGCGCTCGAAGTCCAGATGCGCCTTGGCCGGCTGGCGGACGAGATCAGGCGGCTCGAACACAACGACGGTCGCTGGGCGCGGGCCCACCATCTGACCGCGGCCCAGGCCGCCTACGACGACGTCCTCGCCGAGGCATGCGCCCTCGTCGGCCTGCCGCTGCAGGACGCCGCGGCACCGGTGCGTCGCCTTCTCGCCGAGAGCGAGCTCCGGTCCCGCGGCTGGACCTGGTGAGCACCGTACTCAGCCGTCGGCGACGACTTCGCGGAGCAGGGGAAGGTTCTTGCCGATGACCCCGGTGACGCCGAGCCGCCTGGCGTCGTCGAGCTCGGCCGGCGTGTCGACCGGCCATGTCAGCACGCGACCGGCCCGGCGGCGCAGCTCGTCGACGACCGACGGCGTCAGCAGTGGGCGGCGCACGCAAACGGCAAACGCATGACGTCCACCGGGCCACGAGACCGGCCGACGGCGCAGCAGCCGTAGAAGCGTCCGCAGCTGCCGGCGGCTTCCTACCGTCGGCACGAGCCGAACGTTGGCGTCGCCGACGAATGCGCGGAGCATCGACCAGTGTCTTGTGCACACCACGACCGGAAGTCCGGGCACGGTCTCTCTCAGCAGCGCCGCGACGGCGGGTGCCAGGCCCCGGTGCACGCCCTTGAGGTCGATCATCAGCCTTGCGTGGCCGTCCAGCGCGCCGAGCATGACGGCGAGGCTCGGCAGGTCGACGTCACGCCGCCGAGCCAGCTCCCAGCGGTCCCACAACAGGTGCGGCCCCAGAGTCTTCAGGTGGCGTACCTCGAGCGCGCGCCTGGTGTGGTGGACGTCCAACTCGACCAGATCCACCCCGGCGCCGAGCGCCTCGTGGAACGTCGCCAGGTCGTTGCCGGCGCGATGGGCGATGGCGAGAAGCGGCCGCCGGCTCACCCGCTCGGGCGCGCCTCCCGCCCGGCGTTCGTCAGACCCCCGCCACACACGTCACGAGGATACGGCCAGCGTCCTGCCGGCCACATCCGCCTCCAGGTCGAGCAGCAGCCGCTTGCGCTCGAGACCGCCGCCGTACCCGGTGAGCGACCCGGACGCGCCAATCACACGATGGCACGGCACGATCACCGATATCGGGTTCCGGCCGTTCGCCAGTCCGACCGCACGTGACGCACCGGGCCGGCCGATCTGTTCGGCGACGTCCCCGTAGCTTCGGACCTCCCCGTACGGGATCGACTTCAGGGCTTCCCAGACCTCGATCTGGAAGTGCGTCCCGCTCGGATGTAATGGCAGGTCGAACTGCGTGCGCTTCCCGGCGAAGTACTCGTCGAGCTGGAGCTCGGCATCGTGGAACCGGGTGCGGTCCTCGACCCACCCTGCGCTCGGACCGTCCGGGCCGTGTGCGTGCGGCGTCATGTAGACGCCGGACAGGCCCTCGTCCTCCGCCGTGAGCAACAGCGGGCCGAGCGGGCTGTCGATTGTCGTCCAGTAGGTGGTGCCGGTCATCGGATTTCTCCATTTCCTCGAGTTGCTAGGCCGGAAACGTCGGTGGCCGTATCGGCCGCGGCGACGCCGCAAGGGCCCAGAGGTGTATCAGCGCATAGGAGCGCCAGGGCCGCCAGCGCTGTGCCACGGCGGTGGCCGTAACGGGGTCGTCGGGCAGTCCCGCCCGAGCCATGCCCTGGCGCGCCCCGAGGTCGGTCGGCATGAAGACGTCCGGATCGGACAACGCGCGCATCCGGACGTAGCTGACGGTCCATGGGCCGATTCCGGGAATGGCGAGCAGCACCCGCTCCGCCTCCTCGCGGTCCGCGCCGGGGTCGAGCCGCAGCCGTCCGTCCGCCAGCCGGGCCGTCATCTCGTGCAGTGTGCGCTGGCGTCGAGCCGGCATCGGGAACCCCGCCGGATCGGCCTCCGCGAGCGCCGAGGCCGTCGGGAAAGCGTGGGTCACGCCGCCCAGAGGGGAGTCCAGCGGCTTTCCATACGCCGTCACGAGCCGCGCCGCGGTCGCTCCAGAGCGGCGCCGGGCAAAGCTTCGCGCTGT
>DAIUDS010000177.1:0-3117 GCA_036845485.1 Jiangellaceae bacterium | reverse complement strand
CAGGCGTCCAGTGCTTCCGCGCGCTCCTTGAGCACCCGGACGAAGCGGTCGACGCCGAGCACCTCCTCGTCCTCGCTGCCGTCCGGGGCGAGGTCCAGGTGCTCGCGGGCGAGCTGCAGCCGGAGGTCCCGGGCGAACGTCCGCGCGCCCTCGCCGGTGCCCGCCGGGTCTCGCGGCTCCCGTGGGTCACGCGTCGTGTCGAGCACCGCGCTGGACAGCTCGCTGTCGTGCGTCCACGAGCGGCGGTTGAAGTTGTCGCTCCCGACGCTCACCCACAGGTCGTCGACGACGCACACCTTCGCGTGGACGTAGACCGGTGTCCCCTCGTGGTTCTCGACGTCGAACACGTGCACCCGGTTCTGGCCGGCGCTCTTGCACATCTCGATCGCCTGCCACCGGCCGATCAGCTGCGGCCGCTCGGCGAACGCCCCCTCCTGGTCGGGGACGCGGGGCACGACCACGACCAGCTGCAGGTCGGGATGGGCCTCCAGCGCCTCGGCGAACAGGCGGGCCACCTCGGCCGACCACATGTACTGGTCCTCGAGGTAGATCAGCCGCTGGGCCCGCTTGATCGCCTTCGTGTACCCGCGGGCCACCGAGCGCTCGCCGTCGGGAGCGAAGTCGTACGGCGGACGGATGGCCGGATAGGTCCGCAGGGTCTGGACGAGATGCGGTCCGCACTCCGGTGGTGGCGGGAGCTGCGGAGGCAACGGGTCGGCGTGCATCCGCGTGCGGTTCAGCTTGTCGTGCACCCAGGCGATCGGGTGGTCCTCGTCGGGACTGTTCGGGTCGTCCCAGCGCTCGCGGAAGACCGTGTCGAGCACATGCACGGCAGGCCCGTGCAGCATCAGCTGCACGTCGTGCCACGGCGGGTTCGGGCCGTAGGCCGACGCCATGGGCAGGGCCTGCGGATCGCCGTGGTGATCGGCGTCGTCGCGACGGGAGTAGCAGAGGTCGATCCCGCCGACGAAGGCGACGTCCTTCGACGGGTCCTCGTCGTGCCGCAGGACCACGAACTTCTGGTGGTGGCTGCCCATGCGCCGGATCCGCTGGTCGAGGATGACCTCCCCGCCGCCGTGCTCGATCTCCTGGTCCAGCGCCCGGTTCGCTTCCTTGTTCAGCGACATCCGCGACATATGCGAACGCCAGACCAGCCCGCGGACGCACACGCCCTTCTTCACGGCCTCGGTGAACAGCTCGACGACGGTCGGCCCGTCCTCCCGGAGCCGCTCGTCGGGATCACCGCGCCAGTCGGTGAAGAACAGGTGGTCACCGGCGTTCAGCGACCGCACCTCCTCGACCAGCCGGTCGAAGTACGTGCTCCCGTGCAGCAGCGGCTCGGCCAGGTTTCCCTCGGTCCACGCGGGCAGCGTCGTGTGGGGGTTGCCCCGTTCCTCGGCGCTGAGCAGCCACTGCTCCGGTGAGTCCATCCGATGATCAGAACCCGCCCGCGCCGGGGACGCAACCAGCGGTCCTGCGGCGGACGTCGGTAGCCTGTGGACCCGTGGCCCTCGTCGTCCAGAAGTACGGCGGTTCCTCCGTCGCGTCCGCAGAGCACATGAAGCGCGTCGCCGAACGGATCGTCACCGCCAAGAAGAACGGCGACGACGTCGTGGTCGTGGTCTCGGCCATGGGCGACACGACCGACGAGCTGCTCGACCAGGCGAGCCAGATCACCGACGACCCGCCCGGTCGCGAGCTCGACATGCTGCTCACCGCCGGCGAGCGGATCTCCATGGCGCTGCTGGCCATCGCCATCTCCACCCACGGCTACGAGGCACGGTCCTTCACCGGCTCCCAGGCCGGCGTCATCACCACGTCCAGCCACGGCAAGGCGCGGATCATCGACGTCACGCCGGGCCGCCTGCGGCAGGCCCTCGACGAGGGCTCGATCGCCATCGTCGCCGGCTTCCAGGGCGTCAGCCAGGACACCAAGGACATCACCACGCTCGGCCGCGGCGGCTCGGACACCACCGCCGTCGCCGTCGCCGCGGCGCTGCGCGCCGACGTCTGCGAGATCTACACCGACGTGGACGGGGTCTTCACGGCCGACCCGCGCATCGTGCCCAACGCCCGGCGGCTGGAGACCATCACCTACGAGGAGATGCTCGAGCTGGCCGCCTCCGGCGCCAAGGTGCTCATGCTGCGCTGCGTCGAGTACGCCCGCCGGGAGAACATCCCGGTGCACGTCCGCAGCTCCTACTCACACCTTCCCGGCACGATCGTGGCCGGCTCGATGGAGGACCTCCCGGTGGAACAGGCGATCATCACGGGCGTCGCGCACGACCGCTCCGAAGGCAAGATCACCGTCTACGGGGTCCCCGACCGGCCCGGCGAGGCCGCACAGATCTTCCGCGTGCTCGCCGACGCCGAGATCAACATCGACATGATCGTGCAGAACGTGTCGGCCGGGGCCAGCAAGATCGCCGACATCTCCTTCACGCTGCCCAAGAGCGACGGCCCGGCCGCGCTGGCGGCGCTGGAGAAGGTGAAGAACACCGTCGGCTACAGCGACGTCAGCTTCGACCAGCACATCGGCAAGGTGTCGCTGGTCGGTGCCGGGATGCGCTCCCACCCCGGCGTGTCGGCCAAGTTCTTCGGCGCGCTCGCCGACGCCGGTGTCAACCTGGAACTGATCAGCACCTCGGAGATCCGCATCTCCGTGGTCACCCGCGACACCGACGTCGACGTCGCCGTCCGCGCGGTGCACGACGCGTTCGAACTCGGCTCCGACGAGGTCGAGGCCGTGGTCTACGGAGGAACCGGACGATGAGCGGATTCAGCGAGAGCGGCCTGCGGGTCGGCATCGTCGGCGCCACCGGCCAGGTCGGGCGGGTCGTGCGGGAGATCCTGGCGGAGCGGAACTTCCCGATCGCCGAGCTGCGGCTGTTCGCCTCGGCCCGGTCGGCCGGCAGCACCCTGCCCTGGGGTGGCACGGAGATCACCGTCGAGGACGCCGCGACCGCCGACCCCACCGGCCTCGACATCGCGATCTTCTCGGCCGGCGCCACCACCTCGAAGGCGCAGGCGCCGCGCTTCGCCGCGGCCGGCGTCACCGTGATCGACAACAGCTCCGCCTACCGGCGCGACCCCGACGTCCCGCTGATCGTCAGCGAG
>DAIUDS010000176.1:0-3182 GCA_036845485.1 Jiangellaceae bacterium | reverse complement strand
ACGGAAGGTCTGGCGAGAAACGTCGAACGCCACCGCGACGTGGGTGGGCCGCTCGTCGCGCAGAACGTTGATGAGCATCGACGTGAAGCCGTAGACGCCCTCGGTGTGCTGCCCGGTCGAGGTGACCATGTTGGCTTCCTTGAGGGCGTAGAAGGCCCGGTACGCGAGCGAGTGGCCGTCGAGCAGGAGCAGCCGCGAGGGGGCGTTCGTGTCCACCACGGCGCCACCCTAGTCGGGCGGACCGACACCGAGGCGGACGGTCGTGGCGGGCCCCGACCATCTAGGTTGCGGGTATGACAGAGCCGACGGTCGACTACGACGACCAGGACGCCGTACTCGCCCGGATCCCTGCCGCGGCGCTACACGAGCGGCTGGGCATCGAGCTGCTCGAGGCCCGGCCCGGCCGTACGGTCGGCCGGATGCCGGTCGACGGCAACACCCAGCCGTACGGCCTGCTGCACGGTGGCGCGTCGTGCGTGCTCGCAGAGGGCCTCGGCTCCTTTGCAGCGACGCTGCACGGCATGGGGATGTCCCCGCGGCGGGTCGCCATCGGCGTCGACATCAATGCGACCCACCACCGGGCCGTGCGGACAGGGTTCGTCACGGGCGTCGCCACGCCGGCCTATCTGGGCGGCAGCGCCGCGACCTACGAGGTGGTCATCGACGACGAGTCCGGACGCCGCGTGTGCACGGCTCGGCTCACCTGCCTGTTCCGGCCCGCGGCGGACTACGCCGTCTGACCGCCCGCGCAGGAACGTTCCCCGGCTACGGCGCGGGACACAGTTGGTCCAGCAGGACCTGAATGTCCGCGCCGGCCTTGAGCTCGACGAAGATCTCGGTGGGGTCGTCGTCCAGGGTGAGCCAGAGCCGGAAGACGTGGTTCTTCTTCCCCCGGCCTTCCGCGAGGGCATGAGGATCGCACCGGATGGCCGTCATGCGGACGGGGACCGTCGCGGCTGCCTGGTCGGTCCCGAGCGTCACGACCGGTTCGTCGGCCTGGACCGGCTCGAGCCCGTAGACGACGCTGCCGCCGACCTGGCGCAGAACCAGGTCGTGCCCGGGGTTCACCCGGCTCAGCTCGACCGTGCCGAGGACGGCGCGGCCGTCCGGCGTCAGCGTCCAGTTCGGCCCGAACTCCACGTCCGCCACCTCGCCAAGGAGTTGAGCGCCGCACCGGATGGTGAGCAGGCGGGCGAGCGCGTTGTCTGAGTCGTCCACATCGATCTGGGCGACGCTGCTGCCGTCGATCCTCACCTCTGCGATGGCCGCTTCCGGCGTGGGCAGGGTACCCATGCAGTCCGGCTCGCCGTAGGTGACGCGGAAGGCGACACGCTGTCCCGGCACCAGGTCCGCTTCGACCTCACTGGCTCCATCGGGAAAGGGCGGGGCGTGAAGACGGAGTCGGTCAACGCTCACCGGCGCATCACCGCGGTTGGTCACCGACACGCTGACCGCGCCGAGCGACTGGTCCAGGCGGGACTGGGTGATCTCCGCAGCCAGGTCCGGCTCCGCATCGGCGGCCGTCTCGCGGCCGTCTCCGCAACCGGTGACGGCTCCGGCCGGAGCCGCGCAGAGCGCGACGACGATCAGGGCGGTCACCGGTCGGATCCGGGCCTGCGCTCGCATGACGTGCACGATAAGCCGTCGCATCAGCGGACGAAGTGCTCCATGCCCGTAGACCGGGTGCCGACGAGATCGAAACTGCTCAGAAGTATCCCCATCGTGGTGGCAATGCGCGCATGATGTCTCGGTAAGGAAACATCGCGGCGCAGGTCACTACGCCGTGATGTGCAAGGGGGTTATGCTCCGGCACCAGTCTTCGGGCTGTCCGGCGTCAACCGCGCCGGTCAGTGCCCAGACCCGACAGGGAGGTGCAGCGCAGGTGCGCAGGCTTGCATTGGCTCTGTGTGGGCTACTTGCCGCGCTCGCCGTCGTCATCGTCGGAGCGGGGACGGCGTCGGCGCAGGACGGCGGCACGGAGACGATCCGCGGGTTCCTGAGGAGCGAGGGCGATCCGGTCCCGGGCGTCACGATCACCGTGTCCGACGCCGACGGCGAGGAGGTCGGGACAACAGAGACCGACGCCGAGGGCTTCTGGGAGATTCCGGTGCCCGAACCAGGCGAGTACGAAGTCGTCCTGGACACCGACACATTGCCCGACGATGTGCCCGGAGTCGTCGCCGACACGATCACCACGACAGTGAACTCGTTGCAGCAGAAGGCCGTCCTCTTCCGCGTCGGCGAGGCCGGCGGCGAGGAGGGCGACTCGACCAACGTGCCCGCCGAGGGCACCGCCGACACCGCGAGCGCCAGCCAGATCTGGCAACTGGTCGCCAACGGCCTGCGGTTCGGGCTCATCCTCGGTCTGGCAGCGCTCGGGCTTTCGGTGATCTTCGGCACGATGGGCCTGACCAACTTCGCACACGGAGAGCTCGTCACCTTCGGCGCAATCGTGGCGTGGTTCCTCAACGACGCCGGACTGCCGGTGATCGCCGCTGGTGTCGGGGCCGTGGTCTTGGGAGGCGTGTTCGGCTTGGTCCAGGACACCGGGTTCTGGCGACCTCTTCGCCGTCGCGGTACCGGCCTGATCGCCATGATGATCATCTCCATCGGCATCGGGCTCGTACTGCGCTATCTCTACCTCTACTTCTTCGCCGGGCAGCGGCGTTCCTACAACCAGTACATCGCCCAGGGCGCAATCGACTTCGGACCCTTCGGCTATGCGCCGCGCGACCTGTGGATCATGGGAATCGCAATTCTCGCGCTGGCAATGGTCTCGATCGCGTTGATCAGGACGCGAATCGGCAAGGCAACGCGTGCGGTGTCGGACAACCCGGCCCTGGCATCGGCGTCCGGAATCGACGTCGATCGGGTGATCACCATCGTCTGGATCGTCGGAACCGCCCTCGCCGCCCTTTCCGGCGTGCTGTTCGGTCTCATCCAACAGGTCGACTACCTGATCGGCTTCCGCGTCCTGCTGCTCGTGTTCGCGGCTGTCGTGCTCGGTGGCCTCGGCACCGCATGGGGCGCCATGATCGGCGCACTGGTCGTCGGGGTGTTCATCGAGGTCTCGACGCTGGTGATTCCGGCGGAACTGAAGTACGCGGGCGTGCTCGCGGTTCTCATCGTCATCCTCCTCGTCCGGCCGCCGGGCATCCTCGGCCGGCGCGAGCGGGTCGGCT
>DAIUDS010000175.1:0-3227 GCA_036845485.1 Jiangellaceae bacterium | reverse complement strand
CAGGCCGCCGGGCCCGTTCACCTTGGTGATTCCGACGCTGGATCCGGCACGGGCCGGCTTGACGAAGACCGGCCAGCCGAGCCCGGCGACGCGGGTAGCGACCCGGTGATGCTGCGGCTCCCACGGACCCGGATCGACCAGTACGTGACGGCACACCGGCAGACCGCTCGCGGCGAGGAGCAGCTTCATGAAGTGCTTGTCCATCCCGACGGCCGATGCCAGCACGCCCGATCCGACATACGGCACATCGGCGAGCTCCAGCAGCCCCTGCAGGGTGCCGTCCTCGCCGAAAGGTCCGTGCAGCAACGGGAGCACGACGTCGACCTCGCCGATTGCACGGGGTACGGCGCCCGGCTCGTGGACGCCGATCTCGGCCGAGCCCGGCGTGCTCGGCAGCACGACCGTGCCGCCCTCGTCGGCCACCTCGGGCAGCCGGCCATCGGTGATCGCCAGCCGGCCCGGGTCACCGGGCCCGAGCACCCAGCGGCCCTTGGGCGTGATGCCGATCGGCACCACGTCGTAGCGTTCGTTGTCGATCACCTGCAGCACGCTGCCCGCGGTGACGCACGAGATCGCGTGCTCGGAGCTTCGGCCACCGAAGACGACGGCGACCCGGACACGGCGGGGCTGGTGCTCGCTCACCGGCGCGACCCTACCGCCGACGTACCAGAATCGACGCCATGGCCGACTCTCCTCCGCTCGCCGCCGCCACCGTCGCCGTACATGGGGGACGCCCGGACCGCACGCCGGGTTCACCGTTGTCCGTACCGCCCGTCCTTGCGTCGACGTACGCGCAGGGCGGCCCGGTGGGCTACGCGCGCTCCGGGAACCCGACCTGGGCCGCCCTCGAGGATGTGCTCGGCGCCCTCGAAGGTGGGCGGGCGGTGGTCTTCGGGTCGGGAATGGCTGCCGTGTCGGCGATCCTCGACCAGCTTCCCGAACGGGCCGTGGTCGTGGTCCCGCGGCATGCCTACAGCGGCACGCTGGCCCTGTTGGACCAGCTGGGCACGCAACGTGCGTTCGACGTCCGGCGGGTCGACATCGCCGACACCGAGCAGACCGGTGCCGCCCTCGACGGCGCGCACCTGCTCTGGATCGAGTCGCCGACGAACCCGATGCTGGAGGTAGCCGATCTTCCCGCACTGCTCGCGACAGCCCGCCGGCTGGGGGCGCGGACCTGCGCCGACAACACATTCGCGACGCCCCTGAACCAGCGACCGCTCGACCTCGGGGCCGACGCCGTCGTCCACAGCATCACGAAGCTCTTGGCCGGACATTCCGACGTGTTGCTGGGCGCCATCGTCTCCCGGAACGACCGCATCTACGAGCAAGCGGTGGCTTATCGCACGCTGCGCGGCGCCATACCCGGACCGGTCGAGGCATGGATCGCCCTGCGCGGCATCCGTACGCTGCACCTGCGGTTGGACCGCGCACAGGAGAACGCCGGCATCCTGGCGGAACGACTGGCCGGGCATGCCGCGGTGGGTCGCGTCCGGTATCCGGGGCTCGCCGGCGATCCGGGGCACGTGAGGGCCACGGCCCAGATGAACGGATTCGGCTCGATCCTCTCCATCGAGCTGGCGGATGGGATCGCCGCTGCGGACCACCTGTGCCGCTCGACGTCTCTGTGGGTCCCGGCGACCAGCCTCGGCGGCGTCGAGTCGACGCTCGAGCGTCGTCGCCGCTGGCCCGACGAGAGCCCCACGGTTCCCGACAGCCTGGTGCGCCTCTCCGTCGGCATCGAGGACGTCGAGGACCTCTGGGCCGACCTGGAACAGGCTCTGCGGCTCATCGCCAGAAGACAGCGACGGCCGCGTTGAGCAAGGCAAGACCGCCGATCACGAGGAACTGCCATCGGCTGACTGCCTTCCCGGCCCTGTCCCGAGTAATCGTGACTCCGAACGCGGCCCCGATCATCGCCGCGATGCCGAGCTTCACACCGAGCTTGACGTAGTCGAGGTCGACGTCGGAGGGAAACGGGATCGCGAGCAGGAGCCCGGTGGCGATCATCGTGGCCAGTCCGGCTCGCATCAACACGCTGACCCGCAGGGTCCCCGTCAAGTATTGGGCCAGGAATCCTCCGAGCAGCATCGTGAAGCCGATGAGGTGGATGTATCGGAGCAGCAGTCGGAGAAACTCCAGACCGTCCATCGTTGCCTCCGGTCGCACGGGATCGCGGTAGTCCGCGCTGTCCAACGGACATGAATGTCATCCGTCGGAGCGAGACCTACTATACGGAGGACATTCCTCCAGATCGTCTGGGCCTGCCCGGCGTTTCAGAAGGAGCCGTCGTCCTGACCCGTCAGGGCTTCCTGCGCATGCCGCGTACTTGCTCCACCGACATGCCGGCCTGAGGAAGCGCGCCGTGAGGCCGATCACCCGGACCAACTCTCAGCCCGTCCAACATGATGTCGAGTTGGCGGTGCGCGGCGGCCGCATCGAAATCGCGGGGGAAGGATCCGGGAAGCGGTCGGGCCAGACGGATGACCATCAGGCCGATGTCACCCGACTTCACGTCGGTGCGTAGGCCGTGTTCGCGAGCCTTCTGCACGATGGCGTCGAACAGCGACGCAAGTTCATCGCGCGCTGCCTGAAGCTCCTCGTGCTCTTCGAGGGCAAATTGGCCGTCGAGGACGGGCATGACTGCGGCGATACGGTGGTCCAGCGCGCGATGCAGGTATCGGGCGAGCGCTCGAAAGCCGTCTGGTTCGTCGCCCAATGCGTCCCTCGCCTCCTGAGTGACCCGGACAAGCACATCGAGCACGACGGCGCGCATGAGCGCCTGCCGGTCGGGAAACCGCCGGTAGAGGGTCGCGATGCCGACGCCGGCCCGCCGAGCGATCACCTCGAGGGGTGCATCGACTCCCTCTTCCACGAAGACGTCTCGTGCTGCGGTCAGCAGCAACTCGCGATTGCGCTGAGCATCCGCTCGCATGCCTGGTCGCGATCCGGAAGTCACCGTACTCGTCAGTGGCCGTGGCGCTCGGGCTTGGCCGCACGCGAGATCAGGCTCCGTAGCATCTCCATCGGAGTCATCTTTCCGGCGACGACGTAAGTCACGTGCTCCACGATCGGCATCTCGACGCCGACCCGCCGGGCCAGGTCGAGCACCGACTCGCAGGACTTGACTCCCTCGGCGATCTGGCGGGTCGAGCCGGCGATCTCGGTCACCGACAGCCCGCGGCCCAATTTCTCACCGAAGGTGCGGTTGCGTGACAGCGGCGACG
>DAIUDS010000174.1:0-3239 GCA_036845485.1 Jiangellaceae bacterium | reverse complement strand
GCCGAAAGTCTCCTCGTCGAAGATCGCATCGCCGGGCCGGACGCCGTCGACCAGAACCGGGTGGTAATAGAGCCCGCGCGCCGGGTCGCCGTCGAAGCCGTCGCGAGGGTTGTCCGGACCGATCCGGCCGGTCGCGCCGTGGACCGTGTGGTGGGGCTGCACCCAGCCGAGGAACTCCTCGTAGCGGGCGGCGAACTTCTGGTCGAGGAGCGGACCCATCAAGACGTCGCCGGAGGGATCGCCGACCACTGCTTGGTCGACCGCCTTGGTGAACCGCGCCAGGAAGTCGTCGTGGAGCGACTCGTGGACGATGGCGGTGCCGAGCGACGTGCACCGCTGGCCTGCGGTACCGAACCCGGAGAAGAGCGCACCCTCGACGGCAAGGTCGATGTCGGCGCTCGACGTGACGACCAGTGGATTCTTGCCGCCCAGCTCCAGGCAGGCGGTCTGCAGGTGCCGGCCGGTGAGCTCGCCGATCTTCCGGCCGACGGCGGAGGAGCCGGTGAACCCGACCTTGTCGACGTGGCCGGCGTCGAGCGCCGCTGACAGGCCGGCGAACGTTTGCTCGCCGTCGGCGTGTACCAGGTTGAAGACGCCGTCGGGCAGCCCTCCACCGCGTACGAACAGCTCATGGAAGGCATTGGACACGGCGGGGGAGTACTCGGCCGGCTTCCATATGATCGTGTTGCCGGTCAGCAGCGCCGGGACGATGTACCAGGACGGCACCGCGACGGGAAAGTTTCCGGCGGTGATGACGGCGACCGCACCAACCGGATTGCGGAACGTGAACAGCTGCTTGTCCGGCATTTCGCTCGGTACCGTCTGCCCGTAAAGGCGCCGGCCCTCACCGAGGAAGAAGTCACACGTGTCGACGACCTCGCGCACCTCACCGAGCGCCTCGGCGTACGGCTTGCCGATCTCGCGGGTGACCAGTCGGGCCAGGGCTTCGGCGTTGTCCTCCACGGCGCGCCCGATGTGGGCGATCGCCCGGCCCCGGACGGGTGCCGGGATGTCGGCCCATGCCGGCTGGGCGTGTTTGGCGGCCGCCGCCGCATCGGCGAACGTCGTTGCCTCGGTGAACACGACCTCGGCGACGACGTCGTCGAGGTCGGCGGGGTTGGTGCTCGCGGCTCTCCGGCCGTCGGTGACGGGCTTGCCGTCGACGACGGATGTGACGGTCCTGGTCACTGCTGCTCCTCTACGCGTGCGAGTACGCGTCCCAACGCGGCCGCGGCGAGCTCGAGCTCGTCATCGGTGACCGACAACGCCGGCCGGAACCGGATCGCGCGCTCACCGCTGCTGAGCGCGAGGACGTGCTCATCGTCTCGCAGCCGGGACAGGACGGTGTCTCGAGTCTGCCGATCCGGCAGGTCGAACGCGATCAACAGCCCGCGACCACGCACGTTGTCGACCAGGCGCGTGTCTAGGCCGCGAAGCGCCTCGAGCAACCGATCGCCCTTCGGGCCGGCCCGCTCGATCAGGCGTCCCTTCTCGATGATCTCCAGAATGCGTCGCGACCTCACCATGTCGGTCAGCCCGCCACCCCAGGTGGAGTTGATGCGACCGGAGACGGCGAAGACGTTGTCGGGCACCTCGTCGACACGGCCACCGGCCATGATGCCGCCCACCTGCACCTTCTTCGAGAACGCGACGATGTCCGGAGAGAGGTCGAGCTGCTGGTAGGCCCACGGCGTTCCGGTGGTCCCGGCACCCGTCTGCACCTCGTCGAGGATGAACAGCGCATCGTGCCGGTGCACCAGTTCCTGCATTGCGTGCAAGAACTCAGCCCGCATGTGGTTGTCGCCGCCCTCGCCCTGGATGGGCTCGGCGATGAACGCAGCGATGTCGTGTGGATGCCGGACGAATGCCTCCTCGGCCTGGCGCAACGCGTGCTGTTCCGCCGCGCGGACAACGGCGCTGTCCAGGGGGAACCGGATGGCCGGAACCTCGATGCGGGGCCAGTCGAACTGAGGGAATCGGGCCGTCTTGCCGGGCTCGGTATTGGTCAGGGACATGGTGTAGCCACTGCGTCCGTGGAAGGCGTGGGTCAGGTGCATCACCTTGGTCCCGAGCGTCGCGGGCCGCCCGTTCGCCTCGTTGTGCCGGCTCTTCCAGTCGAAGGCGGCCTTGAGTGCGTTCTCGACCGCCAGCGCACCGCCCTCGACGAAGAACAGGTGTGGCAGTGCGGGGTCGCCCAGCACCCGGACGAAGGTCTCGACGAACTCGGCCAGGTGGGTGCTGTAGATATCGGAGTTGGCCGGCTTGTTGGCGGCGACCTCGGTGAGAACGGCCAGGAACTCCGGGTCGGCGACGATCCCTGGGTGGTTGCAGCCCAGCGGCGCCGAGGCGAAGAACGTGTACATGTCCAGATAGCGCTGGCCGTCGCGCGCGTCCACCAGCCACGAGCCTTGGCTGGCCCGAGTGTCGAGCACCAGCTTGAATCCGTCGACCAGCAGGTGCTTGGCGAGCGACTGGTGGACGTCGCCCGGCGCTATGCGCGTCGAATCAGCGGTGATGAGCGACACGTCGCCCGCCTTTCGGGGGTTTGGGCCGAGGTCCGGCCGGACGCACGAGCAAGGTTCTCCGGTGGGAAGCATACGGGGCCGCAAGTCTTGCGGGCGGAGACTCGCCTGGACGCCGGAACTCCGCCCGGGTGTGGACGCCCGAAAGCGACGCCGGCCGCTCACTCGCCGCTGGGCCACCAGACAGGATGGCGTCGATCCGGTAGACCTCGGGGATGCCCGAATCGGTTCTGCTCAGGGGTGGTGCGGTCTACAGTCCGGACGTACCGTCCGCCACGGCCATGCTCGTCGTCGGGAACCGCGTGGCCTGGGTCGGTGACGAGGCCGGCGCCCGGATCCACCTCGGGTCCGCCGGCTCGGTGGTCGAGCTGGACGGCGCCCTGGTCACGCCCGCCTTCGTCGACTCCCACGTCCATCTGACCGAGACCGGGCTGGCGAGGGACGGCGTGGACCTGACCACGTGTGCTTCGCTGGCCGAATGCCTCGACCTGGTCGCGAGTCGTGCCAGGTCACGCCCCGGTGTACCCGTTCTCGGGCACGGTTGGGACGAACGGCTGTGGCCCGAGGCCCGGCCGCCGACGCTTGCGGAGCTGGACCGGGCCGCCGCTGGCGCCCCGGCCTACCTGGCCCGGATCGACGTCCACTCGGCCGTCGTCTCCACAGCGCTGCTCGACGCCGAACCGGCGATCGCGCGCGCCGACGGGTACGGGGACGGCC
>DAIUDS010000173.1:0-3262 GCA_036845485.1 Jiangellaceae bacterium | reverse complement strand
GCGTCGAGGGCCCGCGGCACACGAGAGGCACGCCGCCGAACGTCGTCGAGACCGATCCCACGACCTGGCTGCGGCTGGCGGCCGGGAGAACGCGATGGCCCGACGAGGTCGCGGCCGGCCACGTTCGCGCCAGCGGTGAGCGCGCCGATCTCTCCGCCCACCTCCCGGTCTTCTGACCGGAGGTGGGCAAGACCAGCCCGCAGGGCGGGCTACCCGGGTGCGATGTTCTGGTTGAGCCTGAAGAGGTTGTCAGGGTCGAACTGCTGCTTCAGCAGCCCGAGCCGGTCGTACTTCGCGGCGCCATACGCGTCGCGGACGCGCTGCTGTCCCTCCTCCATCAGGAAGTTCACGTAGACACTGCTGTGGTAAGGACTCAGGGCGGTCCAAAGCGAGCGAGACCAGTCGCGTTCCTCGGCGAAGCCGTCGCTGCCGGCAGTCGTGGCGTTGATGTTGAACGTGTGGGCCGCGCGGCGGCCGTGGTAGGCCGTTTCGTCGTCACCGACCCGAGAGATCGCACCGCCGAGCTGGAAGATCGGAAACGCGGTCAGGGATGAGGTCATCTGCTGGGCCCGCTCGGCCGTGATTTCGATGACCGGGTCAGTCAGTGCGGCGACGTTGCAGGACCTGAAGTAGTACCACCAGCCCTCGGGGAACGACGGGTCGAACATCGCCTGATGGTCGACGAACGGCTTCGGCGCGCACAGGTCGAGCAGTGGTGAGCCGAACTCCCTCATCGGCCGAATGACCTTCTCGCCGTCCTCGACGGACCCGGCGAAGCAGCAGATCACCGTGACGATCGGCCTGCCGTGCAGCTCGGAAGGAATGACCTCCAGCGGGGGCGCCATCCGATGGACGACGATGGTTGTGAGGTCGTCGGGGACGTCGGTGATCCATTCGCGATAGAAGCGAAGCACGTCGGCCGACTGCTCCATCGGCCAGATGATCGGGCCGGCCAGCACCTCCGGGCCGACCGGATTCAGCCTGAACTCGAACTCGGTGACGATCCCGAAGTTCCCGCCGCCGCCGCGCAACCCCCAGAACAGTTCGGGGTTCTCGCGGTCGCTGGCCTTGAGGAGGTCGCCGCTCGCCGTGACGACGTCGGCCGAGATCAGCTGATCGACGGTGAGCCCGTACTTGCGCATCAGCCAGCCGATGCCGCCGCCCAGGGTCAGACCGGCGAGCCCGGTGTGCGTGACGATGCCGGCCGGCACGGCCAATCCGAACGCCTGCGTCTCGCGGTCGAGCTCGCCGAGGCGAATCCCGGCCTGTGCCCGGACCGTGCGGCTCGCGAGGTCGACTCGTACCCCGTTCATCAGCGAGAGGTCGATGACTACGCCACCGTCGCAGACGGACAGGCCGGGGAAGCTGTGTCCACCGCTGCGCACGGCCGCCGTCAGGCCGGTTCGACGGGCGAACCGGACGGCCTCGATCACGTCGGCTACCCCTGCGCACCGTGCGATGACGGCCGGGAAGCGGTTGATCGAGCCGTTCCACACCGCGCGGTGCACCTCGTACGAGGCATCGGTGGGCAGGACCAGTTCGCCCCGGAACCCGGAGCCCAGTTCTCGCAGTGCCGACTGGTCGACCGGGTCCTGAAGGATCTGGGTCATGACGCGCTCCTCTGCACCTATTAGGGGAGTACGACGGTTCGCGACAAATACGTCAAGCAGAACCCTCGAATTGCTCGAGTCGGCCGCTGGCCGTCGCCACGGTTAGGGTGCCGCCGTGAGCAATCTCCGCGCAGCCGTCGACCGTGTCCTGCCTTCCGTTGTGGCCGATCTCGAGAGGTTGGTCCGCATCCGCAGCGTCAGCGCCGACCCGGGCGCCGCCGACGAGGTGCGGGTGGCCGCGGACGCCGTCGCCGAACTCGCCCGGGCAGCCGGCGCGGTAGACGTGGCGATCTTGTCGGTGGCCGGTGGCGCGCCGGCTGTGGTTGCACACTGGCCTGCGCCCGACGGCACACCCACGGTCCTGCTCTACGCCCACCACGACGTCCAGCCCACCGGAGAGCGCGCCGACTGGACCAGTGAGCCCTTCCAGCCGGCGGAGCGCGATGGTCGGCTGTACGGCCGCGGCGCCGCCGACGACAAGGCCGGTGTCATGGCGCACGTCGCCGCGCTACGCGCGTTCGACGGGAAGCCCCCGGTGGGCGTCACACTCTTCGTCGAGGGGGAGGAGGAGATCGGGTCCCCGACGTTCACGCAGTTCCTCGAGACCTACCGTGACGAGCTCGCGGCCGATGTCATCGTGGTTGCCGACTCGGTGAACTGGACCATCGACACGCCGGCTCTGACCACCAGCCTGCGCGGCCTGGTCGACGGCGTGGTCGAGGTGCGTGTGCTCGACCACGCCGTGCATTCGGGCATGTTCGGCGGCCCGGTCCTCGACGCGCTGACATCCCTCTGCCGGCTGCTCGCCACGCTTCACGACGGGAACGGCGACGTCGCCGTCTCCGGCCTGGTCCGGAGGAAGGCCAAGGAGGTCGACTACCCGGAGTCCCGCTACCGGGCGGAGGCCGGGGTCCTGGACGGCGTCGCGCTCTCGGGCACCGGATCGCTCGGCGACCGGCTCTGGACCAAGCCGGCGCTGTCGGTCATCGCGCTGGACGCGACGCCGGTGGCCGATGCCGCGAACGTCCTCGTCCACGTCGCTCGGGCGAAGGTCAGCCTGCGGCTTGCCCCGGGCCAGGATCCGCGCTCCGCGTTGGATGCGCTCGGCGACCACCTGCGATCGCACGCCGAGTTCGGTGCCGAGGTGACATTCACCGACGGTGCGCTGGGTCCACCGTGCGAGCTCGACACCTCGAAGCCGGCGTACGACGCGGCCCGCGATGCGTTCGCCGGTGCATTCGGCAAGCCACCTGTCGAGCTCGGACTGGGCGGGACGATCCCGTTCATCGCCGAGTTCGCAACGACCTTTCCTGACGCCGCCATATTGGTGACCGGCGTCGAGGATCCGGACTCGCGAGCCCACGGCGCAGACGAGAGCCTGCATCTCGGCCAGTTCGCCCTGGTCTGCTTGGCAGAGGCGCTCCTGCTCGACCGGTTGACGTCGGCCGCGGGGGCAGGCGACGGGTGAGTGACGGTTGGCGTGTCGCGGCCGGCGAAGCTCGTAGACTCGGGTCCGTGGCACGGGGCGACGGTCGACTTTCACACGAGACCGACCCACACGACCGAGGCCCGCAGGACGCCTGCGGGATCTTCGGGGCCTGGGCCCCCGGCGAGGAGGTTGCCAAGCTCACCTACTTCGGCCTCTACGCGCT
>DAIUDS010000172.1:0-3335 GCA_036845485.1 Jiangellaceae bacterium | reverse complement strand
AACGGATGTTCGACGCCCTGGTCGAGCTGGCCCGCCGCACGTGTGACACGGGCAGGCTGCCGGCCGGGCACGGGGTGCGCCCGCACCTGGCCGTGATCGTCAGCCTGCATGCCCTGCTCAGCCGGACCGGCGCCCAAGCTGACATGCCGCGCCTGACCGGCGCCGATGCTCCTGGCCTGACCGGCAGCGCCGCCGACACCGGGAGCGTCGGTTGTGCCTGGACGGCGACGCTGCTGGCCTGGGGCGGGCCGATCTCGGGCGAGGCGGTGCGCCGGATCGCGTGCGATGCCGGCGTGTCCCGGGTCATCACCGACCCGGCGTCCGTGCCGCTCGACGTCGGACGCGAGACTCGCACGGTCACCGTCGGCCAATGGGCCGCGCTGGTGGTCCGTGATCGCGGTTGTGCGTTCCCTGGCTGCACCCGGCCCAAGGAATGGTGCATCGCCCACCACATCCTCCACTGGGCCGACGGCGGACCGACCGATCTGGACAATCTGGTCCTGCTCTGCGGATTCCACCACCGCCGCGTTCACCATCATGGCTGGGACATCAGAATGGCCGCCGACGGTCACCCCGAATTCATACCGCCACCCTGGATCGACCCGGATCGAACACGCCGCCGAAATACCCGACGCCGGTACGACCAGCGAGATAGTGCGAGCCCTTAGTGATCCGTGTTCGAATTGGTCTGACGGTTGGCTTCTTCAGGATCTCGTTGGCTGTCTTGATCCACACCGACGGGTGGCAAAGGTCGTCCCAGCCGTTGACGAAGGCGCCGCCGATCCGAGCGTCTTCACCGGCGCTGATCGCCTGGCGCGCCCGTAGACAAGGACTCGGCCACGAGGCGGGTGGCCTGGTCCGCGCATCCCCAAGACAGGGTGACGCCGGCGCCGCCGTGGCCGTAGTTGTGGACGCACGGCGTACCCGAAGGCAGTGTCTCGCTCTCCAGCCGTACCTCGGGACGGCCCGGACGCAGGCCCACCCGGTAACCGAGCACCTTCGCGCCGGCCAGGCGCGGTTCCAACGCGACACAGCGACGCAAGATGTCACGCGCCGTCGCCGGGTCCGGGCTCATGTCTTCGACGCCCTGGTCGGCCGTTCCACCCAGGACGCAGTCGGTCGTACGCGGGACGACGTAGGTGGGGCCTTCCGGATCGGCCTCGTCCAGGATGACCTGTTCGAGCCCTGGGTTCTCGACCCGGACCACCTGTCCGCGGATGGGCGTCACGGAGGCGTCGTTCGCAAGCTCTCGCGCCCCCATCCCAGTGCAGTTGACGATCGCCGCCGCGTCTTGCGCCGCACCGTCGAGCGAAGTCACCGTCCTCCGCTCGAGCTGACCGCCCCGTGAACGGAACCGGCTCACGAGATAGGCGAGGTAGACGGGCATCTCGACCACCGGCGTCGTGAACCGGAAGCCGTCGCTGTACCCGGCCGGAAGCTCGCTGCTCGGACACCGCCGAAGGTCCGTTACGGCGTCGATCCACCATGGATCCGACGTCTCGCGACGAAACAGCTCTCGTGCCTCACGCATGTGCACGCCGGTGTCGGGCCGTTCGGCGAGCCGCCCGAACTCCTCGAAGGTCCGACGGCCCCACTCGAGCACGCGATCCTCGGGAAAGGCCCGGTACGGGTACCAGACCGCTGCCGCTGTAGCCGAGGTCGTGTCCGACGGCGGGTCCTTGGTGACGACCCGGACCTCTGCCGCGGCGTCCTGGAGTGCGAGTGCCGTCGACAGGCCGATCACGCCACAGCCGATCACGACGACGGTCATGTCACCATCCTCCTCACGGCTGGAACCGGATGTCCCGCGGCGCCGTCGAAGGCACATGGAGACATCCTCGCGATCGAGAGCTCGTTGGCTCGGCCTGGCCGCATCGGTGGTCGTCCTCGGTGCCTGTACCGGCAACGGTGCGGGCTCGCTCCAGCCGCTGGCCCAGGCCGCGACAAGACTGGTGTCGTACGACTCGTGTGAGGATGCGCTCGCCCAGCTCAAGGAGGCGGTGGGGGAGCAAGTCACGGCGTACGGGCTTGGCGGCCCGGAAATCGGGGGGGACCTAGCCGACGCCGGCACGACGGGCGGCGACGATCGGCTGTCCACTGTGCCCGAGGCCGCAGCGGCGTCGCCGGACCAGGAGTCCGGCTACTCGACGACCAACACGCACGAGCTGGGCGTGGACGAGCCGGACCTGGTCAAGACGGACGGCCGGCGGATCGTCACCGCGGTCGACGGCGCGCTGCGCGTCATCGACGCGGAGAGCAAGCTGGTCGCCGGCGAACTGGAGCTTTCGGACGACGAGGGTCAGTGGTGGGCAGATCAGCTCCTGCTCTCAGGGGACCGCGCGCTCCTCCTCGGCAACGGCGCCATCCCGTTTGCGGAGCCCGCCCCGCTCCTCCTGGGACCCGACGGGGCCCGATCGACCTTCCTCCCACCGAACCCGATGACCAGTCGGCTTGTGCTCGTCGACCTCTCCGAGGAGCCCACCGTCGTCAGCGAGCTCGAGTTGGACGGCACGTACGTCGACGCCCGCCAGGTCGGCTCGGTCGCGCGACTGGTCGTCCGGTCCGGGATCGGGTCACGGCTGACCTGGGCCTACCCGGGCGAGGGCCGAACCGAGGCGGAGGCGCTGGCGACGAACCGCGAGATCCTCGCCGAGTCGACGATCGAGGACTGGCTGCCCCGTTATGCGCTGAGCGGCGCCGGTGATCCGAACGAGGGACCGCTCGTCGACTGCGACGACATCCGTCATCCGGAGGTGTACTCGGGCACGGCGATGCTGACCGTGCTCAGCGTGGACCTGGCCGGCTCGCTCCGCGCCGAGGGATCCGTCGGCGTCATGGCCGACGGGCAGACGGTCTATGGCACCGAGTCGAGCCTCTACATCGCCGACGACCACAGCAGCTTCGCGTTCCCGACCGACATCGGACGGAGCACGCCATTGCTGGCCGGGCCGCCGGCCGAGCCGCAGACCGAGGTGCACAAGTTCGACGTCACCGAGCCAGGTCAGCCGCGCTATGTCGGGTCAGGGGTCGTCGACGGCCGGATACTCAACCAGTACTCGCTCTCCGAGTACGACGGTCACCTCCGCATCGCCACGACGGAGGACGACCTGGGCGTGGCGCCCGTGCCTGGCGACGTCCCGGCCTCGCAGAGCCGGGTGGCCGTGCTCACCCAGCGAGGCGACCGGCTGGTCGAGGTCGGAAGCGTCGGTGGGCTCGGAAAGGGCGAGCAGAACTACGCCGTGCGCTTCGTCGGCCCGGTCGGCTATGTCGTGACGTTCCGGCAGACCGACCCGCTTTACACGCTCGACTTCAGCGACCCGACACGGCCGCGGGTC
>DAIUDS010000171.1:0-3551 GCA_036845485.1 Jiangellaceae bacterium | reverse complement strand
TGGCGCACGCGCGACCCGAAGGGCTACCACGTCGAGTACGGCTACTCGTGCATGGGCTACGAGATCCCCGGTGGCATCGGCGTGAAGATGGCCGCGCCGGACCGCGAGGTCTTCGTACTCGTCGGCGACGGCTCATACCTGATGATGCCCGGCGAGTTGGTGAGCGCCATCGCGGAGGGAATCAAGCTGGTCGTCGTTCTGGTCGACAACGCCGGCTATGCGTCCATCGGTTCGCTGTCGCGCTCGCTCGGATCCCGCGGGTTCGGCACCCGCTACCGCTACCGCGATCCCGCCACCGGCCAGCTCGACGGAGCGCTCCTCCCGGTAGACCTGGCAGCGAACGCCGAGAGCCTGGGTGCCGACGTGCTCCGGGCGACGACTGTGGCCGAGCTCCGCGAGGCGTTGACGACGGCGGTCGCCTCGTCCCGCACGACGGTCGTCCACATCCGTACCGACCCGAGCGTGTCGGCCCCGGACAGCGAGGCGTGGTGGGACGTCCCGGTGGCCGAGGTGTCACAGATCCCGGCCACCCGTGAGGCCCGCGCATCGTACGAGGACGCCCGCAAGGATCGCCGCGACTTCTGGTGATTACCGGCGGGTCTTGCCCGCTGCCTCGACATCGTGGCTCGTCTCATGGCTCCACAAACCCGGCAACTCGGGCGGCTGAGCAACCATCGAGCGTGCCACGTACGACCACGTGTCATGCCACGTTCGGTCGCATTCGCTCTCGATCGGTCAATAGAGTCGAGACGTTCCGGCAGCGGACGACCGTCTTGGGAAGGTCCACCGAGGAACGATGACGACGACCGTGACCGTTCGTCGCCGCCTGACGCCGGAGGACCGGGCGGCGACGCCGTATCTCGAGCTGACGTTCGAGGTTCCTGCCCGCACGCCGTCGGTGGAGGTCCGTCTCGATTACGACCGCACCGCCGGAGTGATCGATCTGGGCTGCTGGGGCCCGTCGGGGTTTCGCGGTTGGTCCGGCGGGGCCCGAGACCGGTTCGTCATCACACCTGCGGCGGCGACCCCCGGGTACCTGCCGGAGTCGTCGCCGGACGCGTACCTCGAGCCCGGCAGATGGGCGGTGCTGCTGGGCCTGCACAGGATCCCGGACCCGGGTCTGGACGCCGAGGTGGAGGTCGAGCTTCCTGCGACTGCGCCACCCATGGCTGAGCCGCCCTCGCCGCCCGTGCCGGAGCGACCCAGGCGCCGTACTCTGCCCGCTTCGGCGGGGCTCACCTGGCTCGCATGCGACCTGCACACGCATACGGTGCATTCGGACGGGTCGTTGGGCATCGCTGAGCTCGCCGCCGCTGGCGTCGCGGCGGCCCTGGACGTCGTCGCCGTCACCGACCACAACACCGTGAGCCATCACGCGTCCCTTGATCGGGTGACCCGGCGATACGGCATCACGCTGGTGCCGGGCCAGGAGGTGACCACGGACCGTGGACACGCGAACGCCTTCGGCGACATCGGGTGGGTCGACTTCCGCGAGCCGGCGACAGCCTGGCTGCGGGAGGTGACATCGGGCGGTGGAATCCTGTCGATCAACCACCCGCTGGCGGCGGACTGCTCATGGCAGCACCTGCTTTCCGAGCGTCCGCCGTTGGCCGAGATCTGGCACTGGACCTGGTTGGACCGCACGTGGACAGGCCCGCTCGCCTGGTGGAGCGCGTGGGGACTGGACACGGTGCCGGTGGGAGGCAGCGACTTCCACAGCCCGGATCAAGGCCGGCCGCTCGGTGCGCCTGTCACCTGGGTGGCCTGCGAGTCCGACCAGCCGTCGGCGGTGCTCGACGGGCTGAGCACCGGGCGGACCGCCGTTGCGGCGTTCGTGGACGCACCCGTCTTGCTGCGGGTCGACGACGAACTCGTCGCCGTGGGAGGCGATGGAACCGTCCTGGTGGACGTCGACGGCCGCCGTCAGGTGGTGCGTGGAGATCGCGCCCGATTTCCGGCAGCCCCCGGTCCGCACCGTCTCGAGACCCCGATGGCCGAGGTCATCGCCATCAGCCCGTAGCAGGGTCAACCCCAGCCACGCCAAGAGATGACGCACGCGCGGCCATACGCCCACATGTCATGCGTCGGGAACCGTGCGCCGCATGACCGGTATGGCCAAGGTCCGGTGCTACCCGTCGAGGCGAATGGTGACGATCTCCCAGGGGCTGAGGTCGACACTGAGACGTCCGTCGTCCACAGACAGGTTCTCCAGCGGGCGGCGAAGCAGGTCGGTGCGGACTGCGGACCCGAACGGGCCAGTTACGAGGGCCGTCGTCGGCTGTTGCGACATCGCGACGAGGCGCACCTGCGTGCCGTCCTCCGTCGCCCGCACCACGCTCACCGCAACCCCAGTGCCAGAGACGGCGATACCGGCGACGGCGGTCGCCAGCGGCGTGTCGGGCGGCGCGGCGCCGGGTGCCGTCAGCCCGTCTGCGGCATCTGGGCGCAGTGGCCGAACATGTCGGGCAGGTATCCGACGGGCATCGCCCCGCCCAGCTCGGACGCGCTCCGCCAGCCGATCTCGAGGTTGCGCACGATCGTCTCGGCTGATCACAGGAACTCGTCGAGCAAGATGTGCCACGGCCCCACCGCGAGTTGACCCCGCGCCACCAGGGTGGAGATCCGAGTCCGGTTCTCCGGGGCGAATCGCCAGGTAGTCGTCGACAGCCGCCATCTGTCCGTCGATGGTGAATCGAAAGTCCGGGTCGGCCTCGGCCTGCGCGACGACGTCCTCGAGGAGTTCGACCAGCCGGAGGCGGAAGTCCTGGAACGATTCGTACCACTCGCGGTCCCAGTGCGTGTGCGGGACCAGGACCACCGTACCGAGGTCACCGCTCACGCCCGGGCAGCCTCTCCGTCCAGCCTGATCCCCTGGTGGTCGGCCAGCCGCCGCATGATCCGCTGGCTGGTCACGATGTCCGCGCGCCCCTCGGCCACGCCGGCCCGCGGACGGGTCCCGTCGGTCACCATCCGGTGGAAGGCGACCAGTTCGTTCTCGAAGGACTCGCCCCAGGAACGGTAGGTCGTGCGCAGCTCGCCACCGGCCGCCGCATCGACCACCGCCAGCTCCGTGGGCACGTTGAGCAGGTACGGACTGGCGAACGTGACCCGCATGGATCCGGTGGCGTGGTGGATGGACAGGGTCTCGCGGTACGCCGGATAGTCCTCGAGGTAGTGCCAGGCGAGCCGAGCCCGTGCACCTCCGGGCAGGACGCCGGTGACCTCGACGGACGGCGGGAAGACGTCGTCGGGCCAGGCCCGGACGTCGTCGACGTCGGTCAGGCCGCCGAACAGGTCGCGCAGCAGCGAGGTGTCGTGGACGAGGCTGCCCAGCACGACGTACGAATACAGGAGCCGCATCCGCGACGACGCAGCCGGTCCGAGTACGGCATCGAGGAGATCTTCCTCGGCGTTTCGGACCTCGGAGGCGACCGGTGACGGAATGTCGGCCGGCGCCGGTCGCAGGTTCGCGAAGGCCAGCTGCGAGACGCTCGACGGGTGCAAGACGCGCACCTCGACGGCGCGCACGTCACGCACGTCGACCATCCGCT
>DAIUDS010000170.1:0-3566 GCA_036845485.1 Jiangellaceae bacterium | reverse complement strand
CAGCACACTAGCAGGGGTCTGCAGAAGGATTCGCAGATCCCACCCGAACGACCAGGACGTCACGTATACGTAGTCGAGGTGCCTGAGGTCCTCGTAGTCGAGCGCGTTGCGACCCGAAACCTGCCACAAGCCAGTCATTCCCGGCGGTACCGAGAACCTGATCGTCGCCCACCCGGTGATCTTCTCGGACTCGTCGACAGGGAACGGCCGCGGACCAACCAGTGACATCTCACCCCGGAGCACATTGATCAACTGTGGCAGCTCGTCGAGGCTCGTCTTACGGAGCCACTCACCTACGCGCGTGACCCGAGGGTCATCCTTCATCTTGAAGATGGGGCCGTCGACGTGGTTGAACTCCGCTAGCGCTACACGCTGCTGCTCGGCGTCCACGCCCATGGTGCGGAACTTGTACATGCGAAACGGATGGCGGTTCTGACCGGACCGGAACTGTCGGAACATTACCGGTCCCGGCGAGGTGAATTTGATCGCCGCGGCCACGGCGGCGAAGAGCGGAGACAAGATGATCAGCAGCGTGCCTGCGACGACGACGTCGAGGATCCGCTTACCGGCCCGAGCGGCAGGTCCGACCTGGGCGGGCGCCACGTCCAATAGAGGAATACCGTGCAACTCCTCGATCGCGGAACGCCAACTCACCAACTCGTACAGTCGCGGCACCACCCACACCGACACGCCGCTGTCGAGGCCACGCAGCGATTCGAGGGTCTCGTGCGCCGGCCTACGCGAAAAGGCCACGACCACGGCGTCGACGCGGTACCGGGCACAAAGGTCCGGCAACTCGGCCTGGACGCCGAGCACGGCCGAGGCGTCCCGCGGATCGTCGTCGACCACGCCCACAACCGACACGTCTGAGCATCGTCGCAGCCGGGCTTCCACTCTTGCCGCCACCCGGCCCGTGCCGACGATCAACACCCGCCGCACCCGCCGCCGCGGCGCGATCAGCGACGGCACGAGAAGGCGTGCTGCCGGAATTGCAGCCAGGCCGAGCACGGCCACCAGCACGGCCTGCTCCAGACCCACCCCACCCGCCCCGTCGGGAACGGATGCTCGCCCGGCCAGCGAGGCCAGCACCACAGCCAGTGGCAGGCCGTAAAGGACACCGGGCCGGCCGATCTGTCGTGAGACGATCAACCCCTCCGCGTACCGGCCATACGAACCGGACGCGGCGAGCGCGGCGAGGAAGCTGACCACCATCACGGCCACCACGGCCAGACTCCCGGCAACCGTCTCGCCCGAATACCTGAGGACCACCACCGTCGAGACAGCCACCGCCGCCGCGTCCGCTACGACGAGACATATCCACCGGGAAACTCCCCGGCTCAACCCTCGCTCGCGCCGTTCCGGCACCGTGACGACAGCAGGATTCGCCATCTGGGGCGGAGCCAGTACTGGCTCGAACCCCATCACCCGCTCCGTCATGGAGATGTAGTCCACTCAGATTCGGTTCCCGCGATACCGCCCACGGCCGGCCGCGGGTATCCCGCGCGAGATCCGACGCGTCCCTCCACCAGTACCCCCTCGTGTCACTCCCGCCGCTTTACCGACTCCCAGGCTGCCCTTGGAACCTGTGAGAGCAGCCAATACTCTCTCCGCCGTCGAGCCACTGCTAGTACGTAACCGACTTGTGACCTAATTTGCGTGCGTGACCCCCTACGCCCCATGCCCTACAAGATCGACGGCCTGTCCTCCCGCCGTCTGCGGTTACCCGCATGCTCACTGGCCAAACTCGTGCGCCGGGTCTGCGACATGGAGGATGCAGGCGACAGGACGTGATCTCTCGTGGAGTGCATTGCCTGCCGTTGGGCGTTTGCCCCGCCGACCTTGCGCGCCAATGCCGGTCGCTCGACCAGGCGGTACGTCGCCGCGGCAAGAAGCCCGCTGACCACTGCAACCAGGGCGATGTTTGCAGCGAACCCCCAGCGGCCCGTGAATGTCAGTCCCTGCTCGGCAAGCACCCGGGTGATCGGCTCATGCCACAGGAACAGGCTGTACGACGCCAGCCCCATCAGGAACAGCGGCCGCGAGTCCAAGATCCGGCCGAGCGGAGATCGCCCTCCGGGCGCGGACGGCGGAAGGACCACGAGCGCGACGAGCAGCACACAGGCCAACGCCGTCAACCGTTGGTAGGGGTTCGCCACTCCCCAGTCCCAGAGCATCCCGCGATCGGTCAAGATCACGACCAGCGCCACGTCGACGAGCAGTGTTCCCCCGATGATCAGCGGCCATCGCCGCGGCAGTCGCACCTGGCCGCGCGTGACCAGCACGTGGAGGACCGCCAGAACCATACCCGGCGCGAAGAGATCCGCATGACTCAAGAAGCTGCGGGCAAGGATCGCATGGCCCGGCAGGTCGCTTGGTGACTCGAGCCAGGCGGTGGCCGCCTTGCCGGCCGCCCCGAGCAGCAGCAATGCGGCAGGCGCGGCGAGCAGCGCCAGCAATTGGCCTGAGGAGCTTCGTGCTCGACCGAAGAGATAGCGGGCCAGCAACGCCAGCGCTGGCAGGCTGACGTAGAAGGCCACTTCCACCGCGAGCGACCATGCCGGCCCGATCCCGGTGTCGAGTGTCGCCGGCACGTAGTTGTGAAGGAGCAGCGCGTTGTTGACCAGGATGTCGGGACGGTCCACGAGCCGGTCCAGGTCCAGTTCCGACGGCGACCTCCGTACCAGCGCAGCGGGTAGGACGACCGCGACGGCCGCGAGGATGACCCAGTACGCCGGAAGTATGCGCAACGCACGATTCCGCAGGTAGTTCCTGACGTCGGGAACCTGGCCTGTCGCCAGCAGAGAACTGACGACGGGGCGGTAGAGGAGATAGCCGGAGAGCGCGAAGAAGAGCGTCACGCCGACCGGCAGGTGCGGAAGGGCAAAGCGGCTCAGGTAACCAGCATCGACCGGTCCGGACGGCGAGCCGTAGAGCCAGACGTGGTAGAGCACGATGCTGCCGGCTGCGACGGCACGCAGCCCCTCGATCCCGGTCAACCGGCCGACCACGTTCGTGGGCGCATGCATCGCCACACCACCCGCGGCAGGAGCAAGCGTCCCGCCGGGTTCGACGTCGATGGAGGTGCCCGGCCGACGCGCCCTCCGCACCGACCTGGTCAGCGCGCCACCGCCCGCACAGCCGGACAGGGAGCGCTTTCGTTCCCGGCCATGTCGTATGCGGCTACCCGGTACCACAGGGCAACGCCACTCGGAGCGTTGACGCTGGCAGACGTGCCCGCCGTCGTGGTCACGAGCGCAAAGGAACCCTCGAGCCCCGTGCTGCTGCGATACACCCGGTAACCGGCCACACCGCTGCCGCCGTCCGTAGAACCGGTCCAGCTCAGGTTGACCTTGCCCTTGGCCACAGTGGCCTTGAGCTTGGTGGGGGCGGTGGGTGGCTGGGTATCCGCGGTTGCGAATGTCGTAGCACTGACCACTGCCGACGGCGGCGAATCACCACTGCCGTTATTGGCGATTACGCGGTAGAAGTAGGTCGTGGAGGCGGCCAGCCCCGTGTCGGAGAACGACACGACATCTTGACCAGTCGCCCCCACCTGCGCCCAGCCG
>DAIUDS010000169.1:0-3625 GCA_036845485.1 Jiangellaceae bacterium | reverse complement strand
TGGTCGGACTGCTCTGGCGCCGACGCCGCCGGGCGTTGGGCCGCTACGCTCCACCGTCGCAACGCCGCACCGGCGCGTCGTGAAGATCGTCGTGCAAACCGGCCACGCTCACCGAGCGGCCGGGGTCATCACGACGATCTTCACGATCCGGTGGAGTTCCCCAGGGCGAACGAGCGCCGCGGCCGCCACACGCCGTCTGCGCCGTGTTGGTACAGGCTGAACGCCGTGACGTCGAAGCCCGCCTCGTACTCGGCGAGCGAGGTGAAGGCGCGGTCGAGAGCATCGTCGGGGACGTGGTCCGCCACCGTGACATGCGGGTGGTAGGGAAACGTGAGCTCGGCGGGCAGGGGACCGGTACGGACGGCCTTGGAGAGCATCTCGCAGTCGGAGATGCCCTGCGCCACGGCGACGAAGACCACGGGGGACACCGGCCGGAACGTCGCAGTACCGCGCAGGTGGACGCGGAACTGCTCCCCAGCCGCGGCTACCGCGCTCAGGTGCTTCTCCACGACCGGGATCTGCGCCGCCGTGACATCCGTCGGCGGCAGCAGCGTGATGTGCGACGGGATGGCGTCGGCGAGTGGATCGCCGAAGGCTCGCCGCCAGTCCTGTAGCTCTCCACCGAAGGGCTGCGGTATCGGAACCGCGACCCCGATGGTGCACACGTCGTCGTGGCTCACCGGGCGGCAACGAACCCGACGCGCTCGTACACCTCGGCGAGCGTAGGTCCTGCGACCGCACGGGCCTTCGCGGCTCCCCGCGCGAGCAGCGAGTCGAGCTCGGCAGGGTCGTCGAGCAGCGCGCGCACCCGCTCCTGGAACGGAACGACGGTGTCGAGGACCGCGGCGGCTACCTCCTTCTTCAGGTCGCCGTAACCGCGCCCGGCGAAGTCGCGCTCGATGTCCGCCGTCGACCGACCGCTGAACGCCGACAGGATCGTGATCAGGTTCGTCACTCCGGGTTTGCCCTCCGGGTCGGCGACGACCTCCCGACCGGTGTCGGTGACCGCAGACCGGATCTTCTTCTCGATCACCGCCGGCGGGTCGAGCAGCCACACGCAGCCGGGACCGCCGATGCTCTTACTCATCTGCTTGTCGACGTTCTGCAGGTCAAGGATCTTCGCGGTCTGCTTGACGATGTACGGCTCCGGAAGCACGAAGGTCTGCCCGAACCGGGAGTTGAAGCGGCCACCGAGGTCACGCGTGAGCTCGACGTGCTGGCGTTGGTCCTCACCGACCGGCACCTGGTCCGCGCGGTAGAGCAGGATGTCGGCGGCCTGCAGGATCGGATACGTGAAGAGTCCGACGCTGGGGCCGTCTCCACCGGGCCGGGCGGACTTCTCCTTGAACTGGGTCATCCGGCTGGCCTCGCCCATTCCCGTTATACAGCCGAGCACCCAGGCGAGCTGAGCGTGCTCTGGTGCATGGCTCTGCACGAACAGCGTGCTCCGGTCCGGATCGACGCCGGCAGCCAGATACTGCGCAGCAGTTGCCCGAACGCGTCGGCGCAAGTGCTCCGGCTCCGAACTCACGGTCAGCGCGTGCAGGTCGACCACGCAGTAGAACGCGTCGTGCGTCTCCTGCAGAGCCACCCACTGGCGCAGCGCACCGAGATAGTTGCCCAGATGCAGCGAGTCATTCGTGGGCTGCATCCCGGAGAGCACGCGTGGACGGGCCGTGGTCATCGGGTCATTGTTGCAGCAGCTAACCCGAAGCGATGCGGCACCGTCTCGCTCATTCCGCCGGGTCTGTCGCCGGGGACTCCTCGTCCGGCTCGGCGGGAACCTGCTGCGGCCGCACGACCAGCCGCGATGCGCGACGACCGTCCAGAGTCAGCACCTCCAGACGGTGGCCGTCGACCTCCACGGCATCGCCGGGCCCCGGCAGCCGGCCCAGCGACGCCACCACGAAGCCGGCAACCGTCTCGTACGGGCCGTCCGGGAGGCCGACTCCGGTCTGGTCGGCGAAATCCTGGATGTTGAGCAGGCCGTCGACCTCCATCGCTCCTTCGAGCGACCGGGTCGGCACCTCCTCGGCGTCGTCGTACTCGTCGCGGATGTCGCCGACCAGCTCCTCGACGAGGTCCTCGAGCGTGACGATGCCGGCGGTGCCGCCGTACTCGTCCACCACGATCGCGATGTGTCCCCCGAGCCTGCGCATCTCGGACAGCGCGGGCAGTACACGCTTGGTGCCCGGAAGCAGGATGACGTCGCGGGCTATCTCGCCGACCCGGACGCTGCGATTGGCGATGTCCGGGGAGAACAGGTCGCGCACGTGGACGAACCCCACCACGTCGTCGACCGATCCCCGGACGACGGGATAGCGCGAGTGCGGCATCTCCGACGCCATCTTCACCGCCCGGTAGACCGGCATACCCGCGTCCAGGAAGTCCACCTCCGTCCGCGGTCTCATGACCTCCCGGACCAGGCGGTCCCCGGCAGCGAAGACGTCCTCGACGATGCGGCGTTCCTCCTCGCTGAGCGCCTCGTGCCCGGACAACAGGTCGCGCAGCTCCTCCTCGGTGATCTCTTCCCGGCCGGCGGACGGGTCGCCGCCGATCAGACGGACCACCACGTCGGTGGACTTGGAGAGGAACCAGATCACCGGCCGCATCAGGGTCGCGAACCGGTCCAGCGGCGGCGTAATGACAGTCGCCACCCCCTCGGCGCGCTGCAGGGCGATGCGCTTGGGCGCGAGCTCGCCGAGTACGAGGGACAGATAGGCGACCAGCAGCGTGATCACGACGAGGGCCACGGTTTCGGCGACCCCCTCGGAGAGGCCCCAGTCGACAAGAACGGGCGACAGGTCGTCGGCCAGTGTGGTCGCGCCGAAGGCGGCGGAGAAGAAGCCCGCAACGGTGACGCCGATCTGGACCGCCGAGAGGAAGCGGTTGGGATTGCGGGCAAGCTCGGCAACCCGGCGGCCGCGCTTGCTGCGCTGGGCGATCTGCGTGAGCTGGCTCTCCCGCAGCGAGACCAGCGCCAGCTCGGCGGCCGCGAACACACCGCCGACGAGGACGAACAACAGGACGAGCCCGATACTGGCCAGGACTTCTTGGTTCATCGCGGCCGTCCCAGGGGATGGCATCCGTCCATGCCCCGATACTACGGAGCGGACCGCACCGGGGACGGCCGACAACCGGGCCATCCCGGGCGCCTCTAAGGTTGCCCGGGTGAGACGCACGCTTGCCGTTCTGGCCGACGGCCGCGAGATCATCTACTTCGACCATCCGGACGCTCCGACCCGGCAGACACACGACCCGCGTGACCTGGCACCGGTCAGTACGTCGTCGCAGGTGCGACACGACCCAGTGCTCGACGAGTGGGTGGTCGTGGCCACCCACCGACAGGACCGCACGCATCTTCCGCCGACTCACGAGTGCCCGCTGTGTCCGTCCCGCAACGGCCGGCGCACCGAGATCCCGTCGTCGGACTACGACGTCGTCGTCTTCGAGAACCGCTACCCGAGCCTTTCCACGCATGCCGCGGGCGTCGGCGACACCGACCTCCCTGCGATCGTCGACCACGCCCCCGGCGTGGGCCGGTGCGAGGTGGTCTGCTTCACCAGCGACCACGACGCCGCGTTCGGCTCCCTCGGGCCCGATCGTGTCCGGCTCGTCGTCGACG
>DAIUDS010000168.1:0-3758 GCA_036845485.1 Jiangellaceae bacterium | reverse complement strand
ACGGTGGGCGAGGGCGTCGCCGACGCCCTGTGCCGCGATTACGGATGGGACCGGGTCCGCATCGTCCGCAACACGTTCGAGCCGCGTGCCGCTCCCGCGACGTCCGTGTCGACGCCCTCGGCGGCCGTCTACGCCGGGCGGCTGGCGCCGTACCGAGAGCTCGAGGTCATCGCGGCGGCGAGCAACAGCGTCGAGCTGCCCGTCATCCTGGTGGGCCCCGTCGACCCGGCCTGGCTCGCGGGCTTCGATCCCGGCAAGGCGGAGATACGCCCCCCCGCCACGCTCGACCAGGTCGACGATCTCTTGGCGGCGTCTGGGCTCGCCTTGGTCACGCATTCCGACCGGTGGCCCAACCATCGCCTCGCGCTGCCCAACAAACTGTTCCACGCGGTCCGGGTGGGGGTTCCGGTCGTCGCCACCGACGTCGGTGAGCTGGGACGCACCGTCCGCGAGCACGGGCTGGGAACGCTCTACCGGCCGGGCGACGTGGCTGGGATCACCGCTGCGATCGCCGATGCCGTCGACACCTACCCGGCCCTGCGGAAGGCTGTGAGCAAGGCCGTGCCACAGCTCAGCTGGGATCGCGACGAGAAGAACCTTCTCGATGCCTATGCGGAGCTCGCACGATGACGGGCTCGTAACGGGCCGGGTCTCCCGTCGTCTACCCTTGACCCGGCCGTGAGCCCGCCGGGGCTCTGGCGCGGTGGTGACTGGCCACGCCCTGCGCGGGTCGCCGACTGACCAGCTCATGGGAATCTGAGAGGCTCGACCGCATGACAACCGCTCGCGCGGACGACGACGAGTTCACCACGTCGGTCCACGTCTACGAACCGCATCGCCGGGGCCTGCCCCGGCTGCGTCCGTACCTGCGCGAACTGTGGCACCGCCGGCAGTTCATCGCCGAACTGTCGCGGACGAACATGCGTGCGGCCCACACGAACACGGTGTTCGGACAGATCTGGCTCGTGATCAACCCGCTGCTACTGGCGTGCGTCTACTTCGTCCTGGTGATAATCCTGGCGGGCGGAAACAGGGGGGCGGACTTCTTCGCGCACCTGGTTGCCGGCCTGTTCGCGTTCTACTACTTCTCCGGTGCGGTGACGACCGGCGCCGGAAGCGTCGTCGGCGGCGGCAAGCTGCTGATGAACATCTCGTTCCCCAAGCTCATGCTGCCGTTGTCGGCCCTGCGTACCGCGTTCTTCCGGTTCCTTCCGACGTTGGCCGTGTACTTCGCGATCCGCGTAGCCATGGGCCTGCCGTTCTACTGGGAGATGGTGCTCAGCGTCTACTTCCTCGTCATGATCTCGGCGTTCGCGGCCGGCATGGGAATGCTCATCGGCGCCGTGCAGGTGTACTTCCGGGACATGACCAGTTTCCTGCCGTACTTCCTGCGGATCTGGCTCTACTTGTCGCCCGTGCTGTGGTTCCCGCAGGACGCCCCTGAGCGCTTCGAGAGCATCATGTGGCTGAACCCGCTGTTCCCCATCCTGGGCGGCTGGGGCGACACGATCGTCGCCGGTGAGATCCCGTCGCTGTCGCTGTGGCTGAGTGCTGCGGCGTGGGCTCTCGGCACGCTGACGGTCGGTGCCCTGTTCTTCATGTCGAGGGAGCGCGAGTTCGTTGTCCGTCTCTGAGATCCAGCCCGTGCCTGGCCCGGTCGTGTCGACCCGGCCGTCGGCGATCAAGGTCCAGAACGTCTCGCTGACGTACCGGACGACGTTCGAGCGGGTGCCGACCTTCAAGAGCGCCATCACCCGGCTCGGCCGGCGCGAGCGCGCGGTGCGCGAGGTCCAGGCGGTGCGGGAAGTCTCCTTCGTCGTCCCGCACGGCACGACGCTGGGCATCATCGGTGCCAACGGTGCCGGGAAGTCAACGCTGATGCGCATGATCGCGGGGATCCTGCCGCCGACCGAGGGCCGCATCGTCGTGCGCGGGAAGGTCAGTACGCTGCTCGCCCTCGGCGTGGGGTTCAACGCGGTGCTGTCCGGTCGCGAGAACGTCGTCTTGGGCGCCCTCGCCATGGGCATGAGCCGCAAGGAGATCACCGAGAAGTACCAGGAGATCGCCGAGTTCGCCGAGCTCGGAGACTTCATCGACATGCCGATGCGGACCTACTCCTCGGGTATGTACAGCCGGCTCGCCTTTGCGGTGTCGGTGAACATGAACCCCGACATTCTGCTGATCGACGAGGCGTTGTCGGCCGGTGACGCGAGCTTCAAGCAGAAGGCTGCCGACAAGATGAAGTCCTTGATGGAGCACGCCAGCACCATGTGCCTGGTCAGCCACGCGATGGGCAGCGTCAAGGACCTGTGCTCGCACACGATCTGGCTGCACAAGGGCAAGCTGATGATGCACGACGAGACGCCGAAGGTGATAGACCAGTACAGCAAGTTCCTCAAGGTCGGAGAGAACGCGTTCACCCTCGAGGACTTCTGACGGTCATGCGGATTCTGATGTGCCGGGCCAGGCGTGGCCGCGCAGGGAGACCATGAAGACCCACCCCCGGCGGCTCCGACCCACGGTCGTACGGGGCCTGCGGCGAGTCGTCAGCGGGGCGCTGGCTGGTGGGAAGCGGTTACCGGGCCCGCTCGAGCGTGCACTCTTCGATGCCGGGCGCACGCTGCCCCCGCGCGTCCGTCGGTTCGTCCGTTACGCCTCCCGATACACCGGATACTCCGATCCCACGGTCTTTCCGGCCCGCCCGCCGGTACCGGACACGCCGGTGCGGTTATTCGTCGGTCCGGCCAACCTGGCGGGCCAGGGCTGGGGCTGGGCGCGCGCCGCCGAAAGGCACCTGGACGGCGTCGGCGCGACCACGTTCAGTCTCGGCGACGGGTTCGCCTTCGCGGTCGACTACACCGTGCCGGTCCAGATGTACGCGTTGTCGCGGCGCTGGCAGAAGGAGCAGCTGCGGCACCTGACGGCCGCGTACACCCACGTGCTGATCGAGGCAGAACGCCCGGTCCTCGGCACCACGTACGGCACGACGTGCGACGGCGACGTCCGTGTGCTTCGCGATGCCGGCCTACAGGTCGCGCTCATCGCCCACGGCTCGGACCTGCGCGTCCCCAGCCGGCACGTCGAGATGGTCGAGGACTCCCCGTTCCGCGACACCTCGTGGGAAGCGGTGCCCATCCTCGAGCGCACGACCACACACAACGTTGAGCTGTTGAACGCCTTCGACGGCCACACCTTCGTGTCGACACTCGACCTGCTGGACTACGCGCCGCGGGCGATGTGGTGCCCGGGAGTGGTCGACGTCGAGGCATGGGCGGCCGACACGGTGCCCCTGGAACGCCGGGTACCCGTCGTGGTGCACGCACCGAGCAAAGGCAGGCTCAAAGGGTCCGAGCTCATCGACCCGATCATGACCGAGCTGGATCGGCGCGGCATCACCGAGTACCGGCGGATCCAGCGGGTCGAGCCGCACGACATGCCCGCCGTGTACATCGCGGCCGACATCGTCATCGACCAGTTCACGATGGGTCTCTACGGCGTAGCCGCCTGTGAGGCGATGGCGGCCGGCCGCGTGGTCGTGAGCTTCGTCGGCGAGTCCGTCCGGGCGCGCGCCCGGGCCATGACAGGACGTGACGTGCCGATCATCGAGGCCACTCCGGCGACCCTGGTCGACGTGGTCGAGAATATCCTCGACGACCGAAACGCAGCTCGCAACGTCGCTGCTGCCGGGCCGATATTCGTCGCGGAGAACCACGACGGCCGGCGCTCGGCTGCGGCGCTGGCGCCGTTCCTCACCGGAG
>DAIUDS010000167.1:0-3776 GCA_036845485.1 Jiangellaceae bacterium | reverse complement strand
GTGAGCAAGGTCGCGACCCGGCCACCACGTACGCGGTCGACGGTCTGAGTCGCGGTGTCGGTGGAGGCGTCTTCGCGTTGGTCGTGGGCGGTGCGCTCACCCTGGTGGCTTTGTTCCTCAGCGACGAGACCGGTCAGCTGCGTGAGTGCCGGTCCGGCGCGAACACCCGGGTTGCCGAGCAGATCTGCCAGGACGAGTTCATGGACTCGTTGCGGCATCGGCTGACTGGTCTCTGACTGCGGACCTGGCCGATGACCGACGCCTCAACGCGACCGCAACGAGCGCTGCTGGCAGTCCGATCTCGAGGAAGGTCGCCAACGCGACCTGCCATGGCACCGGCCCGACGACTGCGAGCCGCGCGGCGCCCGCCGACCCACCGGAGAGCAGTGCGAGAACGGCCATCGCTACGGCGGCGACGGCGGCGGCACTCAGGGCGTGGGTGACGACCCTGCCCTGCCCGTCCACCGATCGACGGTGGATGACGATGCCCGTGACGATCCCGACGGCAAGCGGACAGGCCACGACCAGCCACGCGGCCGGAGCCGGTACGTCGGCCGGCAATGCACCCAGGGCCGGCAGTGCCGGCACGAGGCCGAGCTCGACCCCGCCAGGCCTGACCGACGTTCCCGCCCCGACGGCGAATCCCGGACCGAGCGCGAACGTCGCCGCCCACAGGGCGGCGTTGGGCACGACAGCGGCACCGGCCAGGGCCAGCAACGCCCCGCCGACCACTCCGGGCTCGAGCGCGTGGGCGAGAACCGAGATCCGGTCGGAATGCGCAACCGCACTCGCCACGACGAGCACCGAGCCGAGCAGGTACAGCCCGGCCACTGCCACTGCCGCGCCGGCCAGTACCGGCCGCATTCCGGGCGGCGCCCTGTCGAGCATCCGGCCGGCCAAGCCTGTTTCGTGGATCACCCCAGCGCTCGTCGCCGCCACTGCGGCCAGCCCGGCCCAGGCGAACGCTTCCAGCGGGACGGCGGAGGCCCCGGCGGACGCGGAAAGCCCGGCCATGACACCGGCGCCGAGTGCGTACACCGCGGCCGCGGGAAGGACCACCGAGAGCGCATCGCGGCCGGTCGAGGAACCGGCCTGATGCGCCGCCCAGCGCGCCGCCCGGTAGAGGAGCAGCAGGAACAGCATCGACAGGCCCCATGGCGCGAGCTGCAGGTCGGTCGCACCGACCTGCAGGCCCACCCGGTGCGCTACCAGCCAGACCTGGGCGCCGAACCGGAGCATGTCTCCCACCGGTGCCTCGACGCTCTCGTCGACCCAGACCAGCATGCCGGGCAGCACGGCCAGGGCGAACCCCGCGACCAGTGCCCATGCCGCTGCCAGCACACCCGCGAGCCACGGGACGCGCGAACCCCAGGCTGGTTCGTCCCGCCGGAGCAGCGGGCGCGCCAGCAGGTCGGTCACATCTCCATCTTCCCTGCCAACCGGCCGACTGCCGTGCGGGTCGGCGTCCCGCGTGTCGCAATGCAACCAACCTGGCCCGTTGCGCGTCATGACCTGTGAACGCGGCGACACAGCCGGGTTCGCCACCAGACCTGTGAGGTTCGCGATGGCCGACAGCGACGACTTTGACGCGTTCTACCACGCGACGAGCCGTCGCCTGCTGCATCAGATGTACGCCATGACCGGCAACCTCGCCGACGCCCAGGAGTGCACGCAGGAGGCCTACGCCCGGGCGTGGCAACGATGGAGACAAGTACACGAGGCGGAGGACCCGGCGGCATGGGTTCGTACGGTCGCCTGGCGGATCGCTGCGAGCAGGTGGCGGAAGACACGCAATGGAATCCGCGCCGCCGTTCGCCATGGTCCGCCCGACCCTGGCCACCCGCCGTCGCCGGACCACGTCGCGTTGGTCTCTGCGCTGCGAAAGATCCCGGAGGAGCAGCGACGCGCGATCGTCCTGCACCACCTCGTCGGCATGTCCGTCCAGGAGGTCGCACACGAGACGGGTGCACCGACTGGCACGGTCAAGGCCCGGCTGTCCCGCGGCCGAGCGGTGCTGGCCGATCTGCTCCGTGACGATCCCACGACCAACCGAGGGGAGGCCCGCCATGTCGGCTGACTTCGAGTCCGATCTCCAGCGTGAGCTGGAGAGCCTTAGTTCCGACACCCGCTTCATGACACTCGGCGGACCCGACGCCGCACGTCGCCGTGCGCGCCAGCGCACGCGCAACCAGGCCATCGGAGCCGTCCTTGGTGCCGCCGTCATCGTCGGTGGCGGCGTCATCGCGGTCGCCCAGCCGGATCTGTCGTCGGCACCGGACTTCGCCAACACGCCGAGCCAGACGGACACGACCTCGATCACACCGAGCCCGGCCTCGAGCGAACCCAGTCAGGACCCGAGCACGGAACCCGTTCCGGTTGTCCTGCCCCTGACCGACGCGGTCCTGCTCACCGAGCAGGATCTGGAGCAGGACGACGGAGCCCCGAACTGGCAGCGGGTCGATCCGCCGGAGGAGCGTTGGGCGTGTGCTCCGGACGTGGAGCCCGACGAGGGTCGTCAGACGCTCGAGCGCTCGTTCCGGACAGACGATTCCCGCCTCGACCACATCGTCGAGGCGTCGACACCGGCCGAGGCAACGGCCCGATTCGAGGCGATCCGCGACGCCGTCACAGCCTGCGTGGAGTCCCTGTCCGACGGATTCGGTTTCGGCTGGATCTCCGCGTTCACCGGCCTGGGCGACGACGCGTGGCAGGCGAGCTACTTCGCTCCCCCGAGGGAAGGGGACGCTGCGACTCTCGTTCGCATCGATCTTGTGCGATCGGGCCTGGCGGTGACGAGCGTCTCGTCGGGCGGATTCGCCCTGGACGACAACTACCCGCCTTCGGAAGACAGGGCCGTCGCCGCCACCAACCGACTCTGCGAGCAGGCGGAAGGTGCCTGCGTGACCGATGTCGAGCGGCAGCTGCTGTTCCCCGAGGGTGCCCAGGACCTGGCGGGCTGGCTCACACCCGCCGACGTCGCGGAGACGACCGGCCTCACGGCGATCACCCAGGCCACCGAGGTGATCGCCAAGGACGACGGCTCGCTGGGCTTCGTCTGCTTCGAGCAGAACGCCCTGGCCAACGGCGCGAACTCGTTGCTCGGCCGTTGGTACGTCGATCCGACGGATCCCGCGGCCGAGGCGGTCGAGGAGGTTGTCGCCGCCTTCCCGACCGGCGACGAAGGCGTCGCCTACTACGAGGCCCTGGTGGCGGAGGGTGACAGCTGTGCCGCGGAGCTCGACATCACGGTCGTGAACACGGGTACCGAGGCGCCAGGGTCACAGGACGGCTTCGGGTTCACCACGTGGCAGGCCACCTCCACCAGCACCGGGTCGACCTGGGTGATCGGTCTGGCCGTCAACGGTCCGGTCGTCATCTTCATCAACTACGGGATCGTCGACGACGTCTCGGCCGAGCAGATGCGGGCCTTGCTCGAACGCGCCGTTGCCCGATACACGAACCCGTAGTGCCGACCGTACGAGAGGCGTCACGAACCCGCTTGCATGACCTCGCGCACGATCTGCGCGGTTGCCGAGGGGGTCTTGCCGACGCGCACACCGGCAGCCTCGAGTGCTACCTGCTTGGCGACGGCGGTCCCGGAGGATCCGGACACGATGGCGCCCGCGTGGCCCATGGTCTTTCCCTCGGGCGCGGTGAAGCCGGCCACATACCCGACGACCGGCTTGGTCACGTGAGACGCGATGTAGTCGGCGGCCCGTTCCTCGGCGTCGCCGCCGATCTCGCCGATCATCACGATCGCGTCGGTCTCCGGGTCG
>DAIUDS010000166.1:0-3786 GCA_036845485.1 Jiangellaceae bacterium | reverse complement strand
GGCGATCGAACGGCGGAAGTCGATCGGCGGATTGCCCGGCCCGGTGCAGATTGCACACGGGATGCTGACGTCGTCGCTCGCGGAGTGGACCAGGGCCAATCCGACGCCCGCCGAGCGCGTTCGGCAGCCTGCTCGCTGACGCGCCATTGATGCAGGCGGTCCTCGCTGACCTGGCCGTGGAGTCGGAGGCGGCGACGGTGCTGGCCATGCGCCTCGCTGCGTCCGTCGACGGGGGCCACGACCCGCTGGAGCACGCGCTGCGCCGGATTGGGCTGCCCGTGGCCAAGTACTGGGTGTGCAAACGGACTCCGGGGCTGGTGGGTGAGGCCCTCGAGTGCCTGGGCGGCAACGGCTACGTCGAGGAGAGCGGGATGCCGCGCCTCTACCGGGAGGCCCCGCTGAACTCGATCTGGGAGGGCGCGGGAAACATCCAGGCGCTCGACCTGCTCAGGGTGCTCGCACGTGAACCCGACGCCGTGGCGGCATGGCACGCCGAGGTCGAGGCCGCCAAGGGGGCCGATCGTCGGCTGGACGCCTGCCTGCACGAGACCGATGCCCTGCTTCGTGACGTCGGATACGACCCGGCAGGCACCACGCACCTGGCTCGACGGCTCGCCTCGCGGATGGCGCTGTTGCTGCAGGGGTCGCTGCTGGCCCGATTCGCGCCTGCGGCTGTCGCCGACCTGTTCTGCGCCACCCGGTTGGACGGGATGGAGGGTGCCTTCGGCGCGCTGCCGACGGGCCTGGACGTCGCTGCCGTCCTCGACCGGGCCACGCCGGAGCGGTCGTGATCTGCCCGGCCTGCCGCGACGGCCGGCACGACGAGTGCCCAGCCCGGCTCAAGGGGGTGTCGTCGTGGTGCGATTGTCAACACCAGCCGGCCGGTCAGCCGGTCGAGCCCGCGACCGGCCACCCGTCCCCGTGATCAGACACGCTCAGAGCTCGACCGAGCAGCCGGGTACCTCGGCCAGGTCGACGACCTGGCGGCCGTCCACTTCGACGGTGAGCGATCCCTCGCAGCCGGACGTCGACAGCGTTCCATCGAATGTGGCCGTGGCGTCCTGGCCGTCGACGGTCGTGCCGGTGCAGTCGGCCGTCCCGGTGAGCGTCGTGTCGTCGCGGCTGAGGTCGGTGTCGCACTCGGGGTCGTCCTCGAGCTCGATGCCGGCCTCGCTCAGTTGATCCCGCACGGCGGATTCGAGCAGCTCTGCCGCGGCTTCGTTTGTGGCCTCGTCGATCTCCTCGCCGATCTCCGAACATCCGGTGACAGCAAGGATCGCGGCGGCTACAACAGGTAGGAGTCTGCGCACCCGCGTGATCGTACGGGTCGACCGATTCATTCGGGCCAGTGGCCGCCCCGGCAGGCAGCCTCAGACAGTGCCCGACCGGATGACGAGACTACCGTCCGCATCCTGGACGCGCGGTCGGCCCGATCTCCGGTGGCGTGCCACCATGCGTCTCATGTCGTCTGCGATCCAGCTCTTCCTCGTGGCCCGCCGCCACGTGGACTACGGCCTGGTGCGCAGCATGATGTGTCGGCCGGCCTGACCGCGCCCCATTCGACCCAACGTCGGCAGGGCGCGCGGAAGCGCCGGCCGACGTCGTCAGCGATCTGACGAAAACCCGTCGCTCTCCTGCGTGCCCTCGATCTCCCGAGGACGCCGCACCCATGCCAGCCGCCACAGCCGCCACTCCGCGCCGGCGCGGAGAGGGCCAGTGGGCTCTGGGTCACCTGGAGCCGCTCAACCCGAACGAGCGCGCGAAGAAGGACGACGACGGCCTCAACGTGCGCCGCCGGATCGAGACCATCTACGCCCGGCGTGGTTTCGCGAGCATCGACCCCGCCGACCTGCGCGGGCGTTTCCGCTGGTGGGGCCTCTACACCCAGCGCCGCCCGGGAGTTCCGGGTGGACGCACGGCCGTGCTCGAGCCCCACGAGCTCGACGACGAGTACTTCATGATGCGGATCCGCATCGACGGCGGGCAGCTCAGCACCGAACAGCTGCGCATCGTCGCCGACATCTCGACCACGTATGCCCGCGACACGGCCGACGTGACCGACCGCCAGAACATCCAACTTCACTGGATCCGGGTCGAGGACGTTCCCGAGATCTGGCGGCGGCTCGAAGCTGTCGGGTTGTCGACGACCGAGGCGTGCGGCGACGTACCTCGGGTGGTTCTCGGCTCGCCCGTCGCCGGTATCGCGGCCGCCGAGGTGCTCGACCCGACCTGGGCCATCGAGGAGATCCAGCGCCGGTACATCGGCTCGCCCGAGTTCTCCAACCTGCCTCGCAAGTTCAAGACCGCGATCAGCGGGTTGCCCGACGTCGTGCACGAGGTCAACGACGTCGCGTTCGTCGGCGTCGTGCACCCCCGGCACGGCGCCGGCCTGGACCTGTGGGTCGGTGGCGGGCTGTCCACCAACCCCAAGCTGGCCCAGCGGCTCGGTGCCTGGGTCCCACTGGAAGAGGCACCGGACGTCTGGGCCGGCGTCGTCGGAATCTTCCGCGACTACGGGTACCGGCGGTTGCGGACGCGGGCCCGGCTGAAGTTCTTGGTCGACGACTGGGGTGTCGAGCGCTTCCGTGAGGTCCTCGAGACGGAGTACCTGAGCCGGCGGCTGGTCGACGGCCCGGCTCCACCGGTGCCCACCCGACCGTTCGACCACGTGGGCGTCCATCCGCAGAAGGACGGGCGCTTCTACGTCGGGATCGCGCCACTGGTCGGACGGGTGTCCGGGTCGCTTCTCAGCAAGCTGGCTGATGCGGTCGAAGCACATGGCTCGGGCCGGATCCGGACCACACCGCACCAGAAGCTCGTCATCCTCGACATCGAGCCTGGCCAGGTTGAGCCGCTGGTCGAGACGCTGCACGCCCTGGGACTGCAGGCACGGCCGAGCGCCTTCCGGCGCCACACCATGGCCTGTAGCGGGCTGGAGTTCTGCAAGCTCGCCATCGTCGAGACCAAGGGCCTCGCCTCTTCCACGGTGGCGGCACTCGAGGACCGGCTGGCCGACGTCGCCGCCCAGCTCGACGTCCCGATCACGCTCAACATGAACGGCTGCCCGAACTCCTGCGCGCGCATCCAGGTCGCCGACATCGGGCTCAAAGGACAGATCGTCAAGGGCGAGGACGGCTTTCAGGTCCACCTCGGCGGCGGGCTCGGGCTCGACGCCGGGTTCGGACGCAAGCTGCGGGGCCTCAAGGTCACGACCGACGAGCTTCCCGACTACGTCGAACGGCTCGTCCGGCGCTTCCTGGCCGGACGTGAACCACGTGAACGCTTCGCCCAGTGGGCGGCCCGCGCTCCCGAGGAGGCACTGCAGTGAGCGAGGTCCGGTCGGCCGTCCTGTACTGCCCCTTCTGTGCGGACGAGGACCTCCATCCGGTCGAGCAGCACGGCGGCTGGGAGTGCCGGTCCTGCCTGCGGGTCTTCAGCGTGAAAGTTCTCGGACTCTCACCGCAGGTGGCCGCGCTCGCCGGTCACACCGATCCAGGGAGTCGTTCATGACGCTCACCGTCGACGACAGCCTCGAGGAGCTCGCCCAGGACACGGCCCGCGATTTGGAATGGGCAAGTGCGCACGAGATCGTTCGGTGGGCGGCCCGGACGTTCGGCGAGCGGTTCGCTGTCACGGCCTCGATGGCCGACGGTGTGCTCTCCCACGTCGCCGGCGAGGCCGTACCGGGCATCACCGTCCTGTTCCTCGACACCGGCTACCACTTCGCCGAGACGATCGGCACCCGCGACGCCATCAGCGCGCGATACGACGTCACGATCGTCAACG
>DAIUDS010000165.1:0-3858 GCA_036845485.1 Jiangellaceae bacterium | reverse complement strand
CGACGAGCTGGCGTACCGCCGGAACTCCACGGCGCGAGCCCTGGTCACCCGGCGGTCGCGCACACTGGGCGTGGTGGCGTTCGACACGACGCTGTACGGCCCGGCGAGCACGTTGTTCGGCATCGAGCAGGCCGCTCGCGAGTCGGGCTACTTTCTCAGCATCGTCAGCCTCAGGACCATCACCCGGAACAGCGTCTCCGAGGCGCTCGGCCGCCTCGCCGAGCAGGCCGTGGAAGGCCTCATCGTGATCGCACCGCAGCGGACGGCGGCCGAGGCTCTCGCAGCCCTTCCGCACGACCTGCCGGTGGTTGCGGTCGAGGGTGGCCGTGCGCCGGACCGGCCGGTCGTCTGCGTGGACCAGGAGTCGGGTGCCGCGGCGGCCACCCGGCATCTGCTCGATCTCGGTCACGAGACGGTCTGGCACGTCGCCGGCCCGCTGGACTGGCTGGAGGCCGAGGCCCGCCTTACTGCCTGGCGCACGACACTCCACGGCGCCGGCGCGACAGTGCCCGACGTCCTGCCCGGCGACTGGAGCCCACGCTCCGGCTACGCCGCCGGCCAGCAGCTCGCCGAGCGACGAGCGGCCGGGCAGCACGTCACCGCCGTCTTCTTGGCCAACGACCAGATGGCACTCGGGCTGCTCCGTGCCTTCCGTGAGCGAGGCATCGACGTGCCCGGTGACGTCAGCGTCGCCGGTTTCGACGACGTCCCCGAAGCCGAGTACTTCTCCCCACCTCTGACCACGGTCCGCCAGGACTTCGCCGCCGTCGGACGGAACAGCATCGGCGTCGTCCTCGATCAGATCGAGTCCGGACCCGTGCACCCGCCCCCGCGGATCGTCGTGCCGGCGACCCTGGTCGTCCGGACGAGTACCGCCGTACCCGCCTGACTCCTCAGACAGCCAGCCAGCACCGATAAAGGAGGCTCGATGTGAACAGCAACGCGGCGGACGGATACGTCGTCGGCATCGACTTCGGGACCTTGTCGGGCCGTGCCGTCGTGGTCCGAGTTTCCGACGGTGCAGAACTGGCCGGTGCGGTCCACGAGTTCAAGCACGGCGTGGTCGACCGGGTCCTGCCCGCCACCGGCGAGCGCCTGCCACCGGACTGGGCGCTGCAGGTTCCCTCGGACTACGTCGACGTCCTCAAGACGGCGGTGCCGAAGGCGGTGGCCAAGGCCGGCATCGACGCCGCCGAGGTCATCGGCATCGGCACCGACTTCACGGCGTGCACGGTCCTGCCCACGCTCGCCGACGGCACCCCGCTGTGCGAGGTACCCGAGTACGCCGACCGTCCGCACGCCTACGTCAAGCTCTGGAAGCACCACGCCGCGCAGACCCACGCAGACCGGATCAACGCGGTGGCACGCGACCGCGGCGAGCCGTGGCTGCCCCGCTACGGCGGGCTGATCTCCAGCGAGTGGGAGTACGCGAAGGCGCTGCAAATCCTGGAGGAAGACCCGCAGGTGTACGCGGCCACCGAGCGGTGGGTCGAAGCCGCCGACTGGATCGTCTGGCAGCTGTGCGGCGAGTACGTCCGGAACGCCTGCACCGCCGGCTACAAGGGCATCAGGCAGGACGGCCGGTACCCGTCGCGCGACTACCTGGCCGCCCTCAACCCGGAGTTCGCCGGGTTCGTCGAGGACAAGCTCGACCAGCCGATCGGGCAGCTCGGCGAGCGAGCCGGCGGCCTCACCAGCCAGGCGGCCGCCTGGACCGGGCTGCCCGAAGGCATCGCCGTCGCCGTCGGCAACGTCGATGCCCATGTCACCCCACCAGCCGCCAACGCGATCGAGCCGGGCCGGATGGTGGCGATCATGGGCACGTCGACCTGCCACGTGGTCAACGGCGAGGTGCTCCGCGAGGTCCCCGGCATGTGCGGTGTCGTGGACGGTGGGATCCTCGCCGGCTACTGGGGATACGAAGCCGGCCAGAGCGGCGTCGGCGACATCTTCGCCTGGTTCGCCGACACCTCCGCCCCGCCCGAGTACCACGCCGAGGCCGAACGGCGCGGGCTCGACATCCACGACCACCTCTCGGAGCTGGCGGCGGGGCAGCGCGTCGGCGAGCACGGCCTGGTCGCCCTGGACTGGCACAACGGCAACCGGTCGGTCCTGGTCGACCACGAGCTCTCCGGTGCCGTGGTGGGTCAGACGCTGGCCACCCGCCCGGAGGACACCTACCGGGCGCTGCTGGAGGCCACGGCCTTCGGCACCCGAACGATCATCGAGGCATTCACGGCGTCAGGCATCGAGGTCAGCGAGCTGGTCATCGCCGGCGGCCTGCTGAAGAACCGGTTCCTGATGCAGACCTACGCCGACGTCACCGGCCTGCCGCTGTCCACGATCACCTCGGAGCAGGGGCCCGCACTGGGCTCGGCCATTCATGCGGCCGTGGCGGCAGGCGCATATCCGGACGTCCGAACGGCGGCCGCCGCCATGGGCCGGTCCGAGCGGGCCGTCTACACGCCCGACCCGGACCGTGCGGCCGCCTACGACGCGCTCTACGCCGAGTACGTCACGCTGCACGACTACTTCGGTCGCGGAGGCAACGACGTCATGCACCGGCTGCGCGACATCAAGCGCCGCGCAGTGGCCCGATGACCGCGGACGTCCGCGACGCGATCGCCGCACTGCGCCGCACGGTCTGTGACCTGCACGCCGAGCTGGTCCGGTACGGCCTGGTCGCCTGGACATCGGGAAACGTCTCCGGCCGGGTGCCCGGCACCGACCGGTTCGTGATCAAGCCCAGCGGCATCGGCTACGAGGAGCTGTCGCCCGAGGCGATCGTCGTGTGCGATCTCGACGGCGCGCTGGTCGACGGAGACCTCGCCCCCTCCAGCGACACCGCGGCGCACGCGTACGTCTACCGCCACCGGCCAGATGTCGGCGGCGTGGTCCACACGCACTCCACCTACGCCACGGCCTGGGCGGCCCGGGGCGAGCCGATCCCGTGTGTTCTCACCGCGATGGCCGACGAGTTCGGCGGCGAGATCCCGGTCGGTCCCTTCGCCCTCATCGGCGACGACTCGATCGGTCGGGGGATCGTGGCGACGCTGGACAAGCACCGCTCCCGTGCCGTGCTGATGCAGAACCACGGCGTGTTCACCGTCGGCCCGGACCCCCGCGCCGCCGTGAAGGCAGCCGTGATGTGCGAGGACGTCGCCCGCACCGTCCACGTCGCCCGCCAGCTCGGCGAGCCGCTCCCGATCGAGCCCGCCGACGTCGACCGGCTCTACGAGCGCTACCAGAACGTCTACGGGCAGAGGAGTCACTGACATGGACACCGCCGAATGCTGGTTTCTGACCGGAAGCCAGGGCCTCTACGGCGAGCAGACCCTGCGGCAGGTCGCCGAGCAGTCCCAACGGATCGCGGCGGCGCTGGACAAGGCTCCCGAGCTCCCGGTACCGGTCGTCTGGAAGCCGGTGCTCACCGACTCCGAGTCGATCCGCCGGGTCTGCCTGGACGCGAACGGCTCGGACGCGTGCGTCGGCGTCATCGCGTGGATGCACACCTTCTCGCCGGCCAAGATGTGGATCGCCGGCCTGGACGCCCTGCAGCTGCCGCTGCTGCACCTGCACACGCAGGCCAACGCGGCACTGCCGTGGTCCGAGATCGACATGGACTTCATGAACCTGAACCAGGCGGCCCACGGCGACCGCGAGTTCGCATACATCCAGACCCGCCTCGGCGTTCCACGCAAGACGGTCGCCGGGCATGTGAGCGACCCGTCCGTCGCCACGCGGGTCGGGGCATGGTGCCGGGCCGCGGTCGGCCGCGACACGCTGCGCTCGCTGCGGCTCGTCCGGTTCGGCGACAACATGCGCAACGTCGCGGTCACCGAGGGTGACAAGGTCGAG
>DAIUDS010000164.1:0-4099 GCA_036845485.1 Jiangellaceae bacterium | reverse complement strand
CCTCGCATTCCTCGGGCCGCCCGAGTTCGCCGGCGTCAACCTGGCCGTCGAGGACATCAACGCGGCCGGCGGCGTGCTCGGTGAGCAGGTCACGGTCAGCCACACCGACTCGGGCGACACGTCCACCGACATCGCGTCCCAGTCGGTGGACCGCCTGCTCGGTGAAGGCGTCGACGCGATCATCGGCGCGGCGTCGTCCGGTGTGACCTCGACGGTGATCGACGCTGTCACGCAGGGCGACACCGTGATGTTCTCGCCCGCCAACACGTCGCCCGACTTCACCGACTACCCCGACAACGGCCTGTACTTCCGCACCGCTCCGTCGGACGTGCTGCAGGGTCGGGTCATGGGTGACCTGGTCATCTCCGACGGCTTCGCCAACGTCGGGATCATGGCTCTTCAGGACCCGTACGGCGAGGGTCTGGCCGAGAACATCCAGATCTCGGTCGAGGATGGTGGCGGTGAGATCGCCGGCGGCGAGGCGATCATCTATGACCCGAACGCCGCCAACTACACGACCGAGGTCACGGACATGGCGTCCCGCAACCCGGACGCAATTGTGCTGGTCGGCTTCGCCGAGACACTGACGATCATCCCTGAACTGATCAACCAGGGCATCGGGCCGCAGGACGTTCCGCTGTACTTCGTCGACGGCAACCTGTCCAACTACGGAGATCAGCTGCCCGCGGGCACTCTCGACGGCAGCAAGGGCACGCTGCCGGGTGCCGAGACCACCACCGACTTCCAGGCCCGGTTGCTCGACGTCGATTCCGCCCTCGCGGACTTCTCGTATGCCCCGGAGTCCTACGACGCGGCGATCCTGATCGCTCTCGCGGCTGTCGCCGCCGAGGACGACGGCGGACCGTCGATCGGGTCGCGGCTGGTGGACATCTCCAAGGAGGGCGAGAAGTGCACGACCTTCGAGGAGTGCGTCGGCCTGCTCGAGGACGGCGAGGACATCGACTACGACGGTGCCTCGGGTCCGGTCGAGTTCAGCGACGTGGGCGACCCCACGCAGGCGACCATCGGCATCTACGAGTACGGCCCGGACAACACGTACTCCAACCTGGAGTACCGCGAGGGCCAGCTCTGACCGACCGCTAGTCAGGTCGAGTCAAGGGCCCTGGTTTCTCACCCGAAAGGTGGAACCAGGGCCCTTGGCATGCGACCTGACTCCGGCCGGTAAACGGTGGCAGGCGGCGGGCAGCAACTCATGTGCCAAGCGCCCGACGGGATCGTCCGGAGCGCGGCCTGGGATTCAGGCGCGGGCGAGAGTGCCGAGGTAGAGCTCGATGACCTTGGGGTCGTGGATGAGATCGCGGCCGGCGCCGGTGTAGGCGTTGCGGCCCTGGTCCAGGACGTATCCGCGGTCGCAGACCTGCAGGCAGCGGCGAGCGTTCTGCTCGACCATGATCACCGACACGCCGGCCTTGTTGATCTCACGGGTCCGGAGGAAGACCTCGTCCTGAAGCACCGGGGAAAGGCCGGCCGACGGCTCGTCGAGCAGGATCACCGAGGGATCGGCCATCATTGCCCGGCCCATCGCGACCATCTGCCGCTCGCCACCGGACAGTGAGCCGGTCCGCTGCCGGCGTCGGTCGCCCAGGGCCGGGAAGAGCGAGACGATGACGTCGAATCGCTCGGCGAACCGAGACGGGGCCTGGTACAGGCCCATCTCGAGGTTCTCCTCGACGGTCAGGCTGGGGAAGACGTTGTTGGTCTGCGGCACGAAGCCGACGCCCTTGGTGACCAGCCGATCGGCCCTGGCATTGGTGATGTCCTCACCTTTGAGGGTGACCGATCCGCTGCGGACGCCCACCAGGCCGAACAACGCCTTGAGCAGGGTCGACTTGCCCGCGCCGTTGGGCCCGATGATTCCGACGATCTCCCCGTCGCTGCAGTACAGGTCGCAGCCGGTGAGGATGTCGACCTCCGGGATGTAACCCGCGACGACCTGGTCGGCCCGCAGGATGGCGTTCTCGGCGCCCTGGATGTGCGCGCTGCGGTCGTCCATGTCCTGGGCGTGGGTCGTCATCGGTCGTCCTCCTGCATCACGGCGCCGGAAGCTTCGGGTGCGCCGTCGGCGGCCAGCTCAGCTGCGACCTCCTGCTCGATCTGTGCGGCCACGGCGCCCTCCAGGAGGGACTCGTCATGGTGGGCGCCGAGGTACGCGTCGATGACCCGGTTGTCTGACATGACGGAATCCGGCGGTCCTTCGGCGATGACCGCACCCTGGGCCATGACCAGGACCCAGTCGGAGATGTCTCGCACCATGTCCATGTCGTGCTCGACGAACAGCACCGTCATGCCCTGCTCGCGAAGATCCTTGACGTGCCGCAGCAGCGTCTGGGTCAGCGCTGGGTTCACGCCGGCCATCGGCTCGTCGAGCATCACCATCTCCGGCTCGACCATCAGCGCACGCGCCATCTCTAGCAGCTTGCGCTGTCCGCCGGACAGGGAGCCGGCGAAGTCGTCGCGCTTGGTGTCGAGCGAGAAGCGGGCCAGCAGCTCTTCCGCTCGAGCAGTGATCTCCTCCTCCTGCTCGCGCCAGAAGCCCGGGAACATCGCCCGCCAGACACTCTCGCCACGCTGGCCGACCGCCCCAAGGCGCATGTTCTCGATCACCGTCAGCTTCGCGAGCGCCTTGGTCAGCTGGAACGTCCGTACCATCCCGCGACGGGCAACCTTGTAGGCGGCCATGCCGGCGAGGGACGCGCCGTTGAACGTCCAGGTGCCTTGGTCGGGCCGGTCGAAACCGGTCATCAGGTTGAAGAAGGTCGTCTTGCCCGCACCATTCGGACCGATGAGTGCCGTGATCGAGCCACGCTGGACCTCGACATGGCCGACGTCGACCGCGGTCAGACCGCCGAAACGGCGCAGGACGCTGTCGGTGACCAGGATCGGATCCGGCTTGGCCGCCCCGGGCTCATGGGGCACGTCGCTGAGAGCATGGACGGCCTCGTCGCGACGAACGCTCGCCGACCCGATGTCGGGAAGGACGGGAATCTCGCCCGGGTCGGCTCTCGTGACGGGCATGTCGGAGAATTCAGCGGGCATCGAGTGCTATCTCCTTACGGTCGCCGAAGATCCCCTGCGGCCGGTAGACCAGGAGCAGAAGCAAAGCGATACCCACCAGCATGAACCGGACGGCGCCGACGTCGTTGCTGTCCATCAACCAGTCCGGGATGGTCCCCGTCCGGACGCCGCCCGACAGGATGCCTGCGGTGAGCTGAAGCAGGCACCAGAAGATCATCGCGCCGACGACCGGCCCCAGTACCCGGGCGGCACCGCCCAGGATGAGCACGGTGTAGGCGAAGAACGTGATGTTCGGCGAGAACAGGTCGGGCTGCACGGCGGCCTGGGCCAGCGCGAACACGAACCCGCCCAACGAACCGAGCAGACCGCCGATGATCAGCGACTGCATCTTGTAGGAGTAGACGTTCTTGCCCAGGCTCCGAACGGCGTCCTCGTCTTCGCGGATCGCCTTGATCACCCGGCCCCACGGGCTGCGCATGAGCGCCCAGACCACCAGGCAGGCGATTATCACCAGGGCCCAGCCGACGGTCAGCACCCAGGCGTTGCGGGCGTCGAACTCGAACGGTGGGATTCCGACCCGGTCGCTATAGGGGTTCAGATCGTAGAAGTCGTTGCTGAAGCCCGACAGGCCGCTGGAGCCTCCGAAGGTCTCCCGGAGGGTCACGGAACGGAAGATCAGCCGGATGATCTCGGCAGCCGCGATCGTGACGATGGCGAGATAGTCGGCACGCAGCCGCAGCGTCGGTATGCCGAGCAACAAGGCGAGGACGACGACGCCTGCGAAGCCCACCAGCACGCCGAGCCAGAACGGCAAGCCGAACGTGGTGACGATGGTGGCCATGCCATAGGCGGCGACAGCCATGAAAGCGGCCTGGCCGAAGTTCAGCAGGCCGGTATAGCCGAAGTGCACGTTGAGGCCGATCGCGGCCAGCGCGAAGACGACCGCCTGCAGGCCTACGGACGCCTCGAGGGCGTTGGTGATGATCCGGGTCCAGTCCACGTCGAGGCTCCGTCCTATCCGACCCGCTGCGTCCTGGTCATGCTCGCTTTTCGACGCCGGCAC
>DAIUDS010000163.1:0-4188 GCA_036845485.1 Jiangellaceae bacterium | reverse complement strand
CGAGCGCAGCGGTGTGGTGCTCGTCAGCGAGATGCTCCCCAGGGAGGACGTACGCCAGGTGCTGAGCCACGCGACCGTCTTCTGCTGTCCATCCGTCTACGAGCCCCTCGGGATCGTCAACCTCGAAGCCATGGCCTGCTCGACGGCCGTCGTAGCGAGCGCCGTGGGCGGCATCCCGGAGGTTGTCGATGACGGCGTCACGGGCCTGCTGGTGCCTTACGACGCCGCCGACCCGCGCGCCTTCGAAGACGGGTTGGCCACGGCGATCGACGAGCTGGCGGGCGACCCGGCTCGGGCCGTGGCAATGGGCCGCGCCGGACGGAGCAGGGCAGTCGCCGAGTTCGGCTGGGGCGCCGTCGCCGCCCGGACCGTCGAGGTGTATCGCACCGCGCAGCAGGTCTTCAGCCCGTGACGACCCGCCGCGGGTGTGCGTAGACGTTCATGCCGGTGTCGCGCACGAACCCGAGCAGGGTGACACCGCACACCTGAGCCAGGTCGACGGCGAGGCTCGACGGCGCCGATATCGCCGACAGAACCGGGATGCCCGCCATCGCCGTCTTCTGGACCAGCTCGAACGAAGCCCGGCCGGAAACCTGCAGCACATGCCCCACCAGCGGAAGGTTGTCCTTGCGGAGCGCTGCGCCGACGACCTTGTCGACGGCGTTGTGTCGGCCGACATCCTCGCGCACACACACCGGATCGCCGGCGGACGTGAACACACCAGCGGCGTGCAGCCCGCCGGTACTGTCGAACGCCCGCTGTTCGGAGCGCAGCTTGTCGGGCAGATCAGCGACGACAGTCGACGCGACCGTCACCTGATCGTCGGTCACCGGCCATGGCAGGACCGACTCGACCGCGGCGACGCTGTCCGATCCGCAGACGCCGCACGCGCTGGTCGTGGCGAAGGATCGCGGGCGCGGCGGTTCGACGCCGGCGGCGAGTGTGACCTCGACGGTGTTGAGCTCGTCGCTGCACAGGCGCATCGCGACGATGTCCGCAGCGGCCCTCACGGCACCCTCGGAGACGAGCCATCCCGCGACCAGGTCGAAGTCGTCACCAGGCGTCCGCATGGTCGTCGTGAGTGGAGCCGAACCGAGCCGGATCTGCAGCGGCTCCTCCACCGCCAACGTGTCCGGTCGCTCGACGACCCGGCCGTTGCTCATGCGCAGTACCGGCCGGCGCGTCGTCACACGGCCCATCGCGTCGTCCCCATGACCTCAGTGTCACCCGTGACGAGCCAGACCGGAATGGAGGAGCGACGAAGATCTGGCCGTCGGACCGGCGTGGTAGACCAATCACATCACCCCTGTCGCGAAGGAGCGAGACATGGCAACCACGATCGATGCCGAGCACGTACGCGGCTGGGTCGACGCGTACCTGGCGGCCTGGACCAGCAACGATCGCGGGGACATCGAGGCGCTGTTCACGCCCGACGCCACCTACCGCTACCGGCCTCATGGAGACCCGCTGACCGGCCCCGACGCGATCGTCACCAGCTGGCTGGAGAACAAGGACGACCCGGGCACGTGGCACGCCAGCCTCGAACCGTTGGTCGTGCAGGGCGATCTCGCGATCGTGACCGGCACCGTCGACTACGACAGTGGCAGCCCGTTCTCGAACCTGTGGGTGCTCCGGTTCGGCGAGGACGGGCGCTGTTCGGACTTCACCGAGTGGTACATGGACCGCTCCGCCTGAGTCGGCGCCCTGAAGGGCCTTCTTCGTCGGGGCATGTCGTCGTACGGTCTAAAGATGGTGAAGCGGGCGCCGGCCGACGACGTCGGCGACGACAGCCTGCGGATCGGCGTACCGCAGCGCAGCGCGGCTGGGCTGCCCGGCGTGCGGCACGGGCTGCAGTCCGTGCTCGACCAGTCCGGCGTCGTCCGCGGGGTCAAGACGCTCCGCCTGGTGAACCAGCAGCGCGGCTTCGACTGCCCGGGCTGCGCCTGGCCCGAGGCGCACAAGCCACATCTGGTCGAGTTCTGCGAGAACGGCGCCAAGGCGGTCGGCGAAGAGGCAACCCTTCGCCGGGTCGATGCGGCCTTCTTTGCGCGGCACCCGGTCAGCGAGCTCGCGACCCGCTCCGACCACTGGCTGGGTCAGCAGGGACGGCTGGCCGAGCCCGTGCTCCGCGAAGCGGGCACCGACCACTATCGGCCGGTGACGTGGGACGACGCCTTCGGAATTGTCGCACACGAGCTGGCGGCGATGGACTCCCCGGACCAGGCCGTGTTCTACACGTCGGGGCGGACGAGCAACGAGGCGGCGTTCCTCTACCAACTGTTCGCCCGCAAGCTGGGCACGAACAACCTGCCGGACTGTTCGAACATGTGCCACGAGTCGTCAGGCGCTGCCCTTTCGCAAACGCTGGGCATCGGCAAGGGCAGCGTGTCGCTCACCGACATCACCGATCACGCCGAGCTGATCGTCATCGTCGGGCAGAATCCCGGCTCCAACCATCCACGGATGCTCACTGCGCTCGAGCAGGCGAAGCGGCGAGGTGCCCGGATCGTCGCGGTCAACCCGCTTCCGGAGGCCGGCCTGATCGCGTTCAAGAACCCGCAGCGGGTGCGAGGTGTCATCGGCAAGGGGACACCGCTCGCCGACCTGTTCCTCCAGATCCGCCTGGCGGGTGACCTGGCGTTCTTCCAGGCCGTGAACCGTCTTCTGGTCGAGGCCGACGACATCGACCACGCCTTCATCGCCTCACGCACGAAGGGGTTCGCCGAGGCAGCCGCGGGCTGGGCCGCGTTGGACCAGGCCGATGTCCGCGACGCCACCGGACTTGCCCAGAAGGAGATCGAAGCTTTCGCCGCGGAAGTACGGCGGACGCGCAGCGTGATCGTGTGCTGGGCCATGGGTCTCACCCAGCACAGGCATGCCGTGCCGACGATCCGCGAGATCGTCAACTTCCTGCTCCTGCGCGGCAACATCGGCCGGCCCGGCGCCGGGGCCTGCCCGGTCCGCGGCCACAGCAACGTCCAGGGCGACCGCACCATGGGGATCTGGGAGGACCCGCCTGCATGGTTCCTCGACGCCCTGGCCTCCGAGTTCTCGTTCTCGCCGCCTCGCACATCCGGCTACGACACCGTCGGGGCGATCAGGGCGATGCGCGACGGGATGGTGCGGGTGTTCGTTGCGATGGGCGGCAACTTCGCGGCGGCCACCCCGGATACAGCCGTGTCGGCGGCGGCACTGCAGAAGGTGCCGCTGACCGTGCACGTGTCGACCAAGCTCAACCGCTCGCACGCGCTCGCCGGACGCAGGTCGCTGATCCTGCCCTGCCTCGGACGGACCGAGATCGACGTGCAGGCCGGTGGTGAGCAGTTCGTCACGGTCGAGGACTCGATGAGCATCGTGCACGCGTCCCGAGGCACGCTGGCACCCGCCTCGCCCGCCCTGCGCAGCGAGACCGCCATCGTGTGCGACCTGGCCCGCCGGGTGCTCGGGCCCGACGATCCGACGCCGTGGGAGCAGTTCTCGGCCGACTACGCCGCCGTCCGCGACCACATCTCCCGGGTCGTTCCGGGATTCGACGAGTTCGAGGCCAAGGTGGCGGTGCCCGGCGGCTTCGTGCTGCCCCATCCGCCCCGCGACGAACGCCGGTTCCCCACGCCCGACGGCAAGGCGGCCTTCAGCGTCAACCCGCTGTCGGTGCTGAGGGTGCCACCCGGGCGCCTTCTGCTTCAGACGGTGCGGTCCCACGACCAGTTCAACACCACGATCTACGGCATGGACGACCGTTACCGGGGCGTGCGAGGCGGGCGTCGCGTCGTCTTCGTGAACCCGGAGGATCTTGCCGACCTCAGCATTCCGGCCGGCGCGACGGTCGACCTGGTCAGCGAATGGGTGGATGGTGACCGGCGTGCCGAGGCGTTCCGGGCGGTCGCGTATCCCACCGCACGTGGCTGCGCTGCGGCGTATTTCCCGGAAGCGAACGTCCTCGTCCCGCTCGACCACACCGCCGACGTGAGCAATACGCCCGCCTCGAAGTCCGTGATCATCCGCCTTGAACAGCGAGGCGATCCCCGAAGCAAACATGCTGCAGGCCTGTCTTAACGGCGCACGGACACCGGCCGAACATCCAAGCCTGCCGGTGAGCCCGGGTGCTCTCGGCGCCGCCGCCGCGTCAGCCGTCGCCGCGGGGGCGCAGTCGCTGGCGGTGCAGAACGCGATGGCGCTGAAGCCCGA
>DAIUDS010000162.1:0-4236 GCA_036845485.1 Jiangellaceae bacterium | reverse complement strand
AGCCGTGGTGACCTCTCCCACGCTGCGGACCCGCCAGACCGCGGAGATCGTCGCGCGAGGGCTCGACGTGGACCTGCGGGTCGACAAAGGCTGGCGCGAGTGCGCGTTCGGCGAGTGGGACGGCCTGACCTTTGCCGAGGTGAGCGAGCGATACCCCACCGAGCTGGGAGCATGGCTCGAAACACCAGGTTCTGCGCCGCCGGGCGGCGAGACGCTGGAGGCGATGGAGCGCCGGGTGAGTCTGGCCCGGGACCGGACGCTGGCGCGCTACCCGGGGCAGACGGTGGTCGTCGTGACCCACTCGATGCCGATCCGGGCCATGGTCCGCTCCGCGCTCGAAGCACCTGAGCAGGCGCTGTTCCGGATGCAGCCGGCGCCCGCGTCGATCACCGAGATCCATGTCTATGCCGATGGCACGACCTCGCTGGTCGGTTTCAGCCGCCTGCCATGAGCAGTTCGGCGGCCTCGGTCGCCGTCTCGACCAGCGCCACGCGCGGTCTCATCGCCCGGCCCTCTGCCAACGACGACAACAGTGGCCACGCCGGCAGCCGGGCCTGCCAATAGTCTGCGTCCACCAGGACCATCGGTGCCGGGTCGTCGTCGTAGTAGTTGTCGGTCGCGTCCTGGAAAATCTCCTGGACGGTGCCCGCGGCCCCCGGCAGGAAGATCACACCGCCCCGGCTGGCGGCGAGCAGGATGTCCTCGCGAACGGCGTTGCGAAAATACTTCGCGATGTGCGACGCGAACGCGTTCGGTGGCTCATGCCCGTAGTGCCAGGTGGGGACGCCCAGCGAGGAACCCCCGGTCGGCCACTCGCCGCGAACGTCGAAGGCAGCTTCCGCCCATGCCGCGACGTCGTCGGTGAACGTCGGCACCTCGGACAGACGCCGGAGCGCGCGGTCCAGAGCATCGTCCGGATGCGGAGCAAGCCATGCGCCGAGGTTGGCCGCCTCCATGGCGCCCGGCCCGCCACCGGTGACGATCACGCGGCGTGCGCGGGTCAGCGCCCGGCCCAGCTCCACCGCCGCCAGGTAGCCCTCGTCGTCACGGCGCAGTGCGTGGCCACCCATGACGCCTACCACCCGGCTGCGCTCAGTGATGTAGTCGTCCAGGGCGTCGTCGATCGAGTGGTCGTGCAGCGCCATCATCAGGGTGGCGAAGACGTCGCGCCGAGCGAGCGCGTCGTGGTACCAGGCATACGCCGTGGCGTCTGTCGTGGCTTGGTAACCCTCCGCCAACCGGGCGTAGAGCTCGTCGGGGATGTAGAGACCGATGCGGTACGGATCGAACGGCAGGCCGGGTACGACCGGAAAGACCAGGGCGCCGGTGGAGACGAGATGGTCGAGCAACGCCGCCGGTGCCCGGCAGCCGAGCAGGACGGCTCCGTCGCCCGCGTAGCCCAGCAATCTGTCCGCCCACGTCGTCAGGTCCAGACCCTGTAGGCGGAGCCCAGCGAGCGACGCGCGCCCCTGGGACAGCACCGCATCGAGGTCGGCCAGCGACTCGATCTCACTCATGATCCCGACGGTAGCCGGACCGAGCGGACGGAGCCGCCGTTAGTCTGCGGCTCGTGCCCGCTCGTCATCTCCGCCTTGCCGTCGCGCGCGCCGACCGGCTCCGTACCGCGCTCGACAGAGCGGTGGCCGAGCTCGACGTGCCCGGTGACTTCCCGGTGGAGGTGCGCGACGAAGCCGCCGGTGCCGCGAGATCGGCTAGGTCACCCGAAGCCGACTTGACCGACGTGCCGTTCGTGACCATCGACCCGCCTGATTCGATGGACCTCGATCAAGCGATGCATCTGTCGCGGGACGGCGAAGGCTTCGTGGTCCGTTACGCGATCGCCGACGTGGCCGCCTTCGTCGACCCGGGTGGTGCTATCGACGCCGAGGCACACCGGCGGGGCGTCACGTTCTACGGGCCCGACCGGCGTGCGCCGCTGCACCCGGTGGAGCTGTCCGAAGGCGCGGCGAGCCTGCTGCCCGGCGAAGAACGCCCCGCGCTGTTGTGGGAGCTTCGGCTCGACTCGTCGGGCCAGCTCACCGGCACGGCCCTGCGCCGAGCATTGGTCCGCAGCCGCGCGAAACTGTCGTACGAGAGCGTCCAACGAGACATCGCCGCCGGCGCGGCGGGCGACATGCTGGCCCTGCTTCCGGTGATCGGGCGGCTCCGAGAGGAGCTCCAAAGGGCCCGGGGCGGGGTCTCGCTCCCGGTTCCCCAGCAGGAGATCGTCATCTCGGACGACGGCTACGGGATCGAGTACCGCAGCCCGCTACCGGTCGAGACGTGGAATGCGCAGCTCTCGCTGCTGACCGGCATGGCCGCGGCTTCCTTGATGCGCGAAGGCCGAATCGGCGTCCTTCGATCCCTGCCCTCGGCCCGTCCCCGCGACGTGGAACGCCTGCGACGGACCGCCAGAGCGCTGCGGATCGACTGGCCCGCCAACCTGCCGTACGCCGACCTGATCCGCACCCTGGACCAGAGCCTCGCCTCCCACGCCGCGTTCAGCAACGAGGCGACCACGTTGTTCAGGGGTGCGGGATACGTCGTCTTCGACGGATCAGTGCCCGACGGCGGCGGCCACGCCGCCATCGCGGCCGAATACGCCCACGTAACGGCTCCGCTGCGGCGGCTCGCCGACCGCTACGCCCTGGAGGTCTGCGCGTCCGTCTCGGCCGGTGTCGATGTTCCCGACTGGGTCCGAGCGGCGCTGCCCAGGCTGCCGGATGTCATGGCAGACACCGGACGGCGGGCCGGTGCCTACGAGGCCGCATGCGTCGCCGCGGTCGAAGCTGCGGTGATGACCGGACGGGAGGGTGAGGTGTTCCCAGGCGTCGTCGTGGACGTCGCAAAGGAGGATGACCGCGGCGAGGTGGTGATCCAGCAGCCGGCTGTCCGGGGCCGGATCGACGGCAACGACCTGCCACTCGGTGAGGACGTCTTGGTGCGCCTCGCGGAGGCCTCGATCGAGGCCCGCAGCGTCGCCTTCGCCCTTGCCTGAGCGCGGCCACGGAACACCGCTTCGGTCGGTCCACCATCCACGTGCACCCGTTGGCCGCCGTTGGAGGACGCAGAGCATGTATTTCGCCGTTGCCACGTCACCCCAACATGTCGAGGTCGCCGGTCAGCTTCTTACGTCCCGGCGGGGAGCCGGCACCGGCGATGGATATCAGTGTTCGAAGTGATTCGCGCGTCGGAAGGGGTGGGTCATGACTACGCCGCTCATCGCAGGCACGATCTCGACGATCATCTTCGCGACCAGCCTGCTTCCGATGCTGATCAAGGCTCGCAAGACCAGGGATCTCGCGTCCTACAGCCTCGGCAACATCTTGCTCAGCAATCTGGGCAACCTGGTGCACTCCGTCTATGTTCTCAGTCTTCCGGCCGGGCCGATTTGGGCGCTGCACGGCTTTTACGTCGTGAGCATGGGCTTGCTCCTGCTCTGGTACCTACGCTTCAAGGGTTCGACGGGTGCAGCCTTGGCACGTCGGACGTACTCAGCGGGCGATGGCGTACCGCTCGGCCTCGTCTGGATGCGGGACCGGCTGGCGCCGCAACAGATGCAGAGAATCTTCGCGGCTCCGGGTTTGATCACGTAAACCACCCGCATCGGCGCTCGACGATGCATGGAGTGTGAACTGACCACGTAGGAACGACGGCCCGCACCTTGAGAGGGTGCGGGCCGTTCCTTGCTTCGGGGAGGTTCGCCGCATCAAGGTTCGACTGTCTGCCCCGGATTATGCGGTTCACTAGTCGCCGGCGTACCCATGTCGACTGGACCGGTGGGGTCGTTGTCGGTCTGCCCCGGCTCGTCACCCGCCCCCGTGCATCCGCGAGGACCACCACCGCCATGACCAGCCCCAGAACCCCGCACCGCATCGCGAGACCTCCGTCCAGTTCGGCGAGACGAACGCTCCTCTCGCCAAGGCCCGGCCCCTGATACCCCGAAACCGCCTCCATACACGACCCCTGCTCGCCGAGACCGCCGGTGTCGTGGCGGGCGCGGGATGTCGCGTGTCGACACCTGCGACTGCGTGAGACGACGCCTGTGAAGAGGGCACGCGCCCGCGAATCAAAGGGTTTGGTTGTGGAGGCGACGGGTACATCGCGGCCGGCAGCGGGAAGGACCGTCTGTCTACACATCAAGTCTCGGAGGAATCTTGTCCACACCTCACACCTCGGGCGCCGAGCTAGATCGGGTCCGAGCCAACATCACAGGTGCCTACGTCGCGATCGCGG
>DAIUDS010000161.1:0-4244 GCA_036845485.1 Jiangellaceae bacterium | reverse complement strand
TGGGCGGCAGGCCTCTGGAACCCGCTCACCTTGCGGACATACTGGAGCGCCGCCGCGCGCACGTCGTCCTGGCTCACATGCTCGGCGTACGGCTCTCTGAGGGTCTTGATGCTGCGGCACATGACTATGAGCCTAAGGCGTGTTTCCCCCGATCCCGGCGGCGTTGTTCACGGCGAGACCGCAGAGGCACGCCCTAACCGCCCACCGGGGTGGCAGCGACGACCACATTGTCGGCATAGCCGATGCCCCTCTCGAACGGGCCGCCGCACGTGATCAGACGCAAGGAGGACTCCGGGGTCGCTCCGTAGACCGCCTCGGTGGGGAACGACTCCCTCGGGTACCTGTTCACCGCGGAGACCACGTACGAAGCCGATGAGCCGTCGGCCCCTCCGACCCTGACGAGGTCGCCGACCACCAGGTCCCGGAGACGGGCGAACACAACCGGACCATCCAGCGAGTCCAGATGTCCGACGAACACGGCAGGACCGAGCTCGCCGGGCCGGCTGCTCTGCGAGAACCAGCCCACGCGTGAAGCACTCTCCGGCGGTGCCAGCGACCCGTCGTCCGCCAACTCCACGGGCTCGACTACCGCGTCGAGCCCGATGGCATCGATGACCAATCGACGCGGGACCGCCCGGGGAGGAGAGCTGTCGGCGACGACGCTTTCGTCGACGGCGGAGGGCGATGTCCGGGCAATGTCCACGATCGGCAGGTTGTCGGGCTCCGCCGCCGGTGGAGGAGAAAGGGCGACGGCACCGGGCAGCGCGAGCAACGCGGACCCGGCTGCGACCAGGGCGAGCACCGGGCCGAACCGCCGGTCACGCCGCCGACGCCGCGCATGACGCGCCAACTCAACGCGTCCGTGCTCGCGGCAGCCGGGAGAAGGCGAGCGCCGCGAGGGCCACCGCCGCGAGGGCCAGAATCCAGGAGCGTCCCGACGGTACCGGGGCCGTTCCGCCGATGCCCGCGTCGACACCACCGGTCGGTGTTTGCCGAGCCGCTGCGGAATCCTGGATCGGGAGGACGCCGATTCCACCGGAGAGGTCCCGGACGACCACGGTGTAGGTTCCACCGGCACGAAGCTCCAGCGGCTGCTCGGCCGTCGCTGCTTCGGCATTCACGCGCACGGTGGCCGTTCCCGCGCTGACCGTCTGGTAGGGCGTCGCCTCGGTGAACTCCAGGTTCGTCGCCACCGACGATCCTGCGACCTCCACCACGTCCACCACCGGCGCCGTCATGGCGGCCTGGATGATCCGGACCTTGCTCCGGCCCGGACCGGGCGACTCGAGGTCGTCGGTGAGCGTGACCAGACGGATGTCGGCGTTGCGCCCCATCCCCGCGACCGTCGCCGCGGAATCGGCCTGGATCTCCACCGTCGTCGAGAGGACAGGTGGGTCGGATGCCGGAGCACCCTCCCCGCGCATGGCGACGGTGTACGAGCCGGCCGGTACGCGTTGGTAGTCCGAGAACGTCCCGTACCCGACACCGCGCAAGATCGTCGGGTTGTCGTCGCGGCCGAACGACGAGAGATAGACGTCGACCTTGGGGGTGTCGGGTGAGAGATGCGCCAATCGGATCCAGCCCTGCACAGCCGTTGCGCTGGCCGGCAGCGGAATGGCGGCGGATGCTGCGAGCAGCGCGGCAAGAGTGACGAGGGCGGTGCGGGCGACGGAACGGGTCACGGTGGCTCCAGGGTGAGCAGGTGCAGGTCAGGACGGGAAGAGACCGGGGGGCTCAGGTGTGTCGTAAGCGAGCAGGAGATAGGTGATCGAGCCTTCGCGGCGTGCCTGTGTGTGGTCGGGCCGGAGTTGCGGCTGCGCCTCGAGCCAGTCGAGGACGGAGTCGACGCTCACCACCCCCATCTCCACAGGTGTCTCGGCCTCAACTCCGCCGGGCGCGTCGACCGCGATGAGCTGACCGAGGGTTGCCAGCGAGGCCAGGACCATGAGAACGCGGCCGTCGACGTGTCCGCCGCGAAGCACGGCAGCTGCGTCCGGTGACACGTCGATGTCGGAACGGCGCGCTATCTCGGCTCCGGCGGCGGCCCGAGCGCGGGACGGTTGGACCGGCGACGTCGTCGCCGTTCCGGTCTCAGGCTGCGTTGCCGTGAACGGAACGGTGGCGGTGTTGCCGGGCTTTTCGCGCCCCACCCATCCCAGGGCTAGGACGCCGGCACCGACCACGACGAGGCCAAGCACGACCGCAAGAGGGATGCCCAGCTGTCTGCGGGGGCCGTCACCGCTCCGCAAGCGCAGGCGTCGGGCCTCCAACGCGATCGTGTTGACGATGACTCGTGGCCAGGAGTCCACCTTCGGGCGTGGCAGGTTAGACTTCTGACCCATACCGCTACTTCGGACCACAAGGGTCGGCGGATTGGTCTACCGTGATGTGACCTGGGTCACATTAGCTCTGGCTCTATGACGGCTGGACAGCGTCCGATGCATGCTGCGGGACTCGAGGGTTCGGACGAGGACCTTCGGCTGGCCGTGTACGGCTCGTTCGCCGAGGCCGGACGCGCACCCGACGCCGCCGAGCTGGCCGCGGACCTGGGTGTCGACGAGCAGGATGCCCGGGCCGGCCTGCGACGGCTCGCCGTGGCCCGACACGTGATCCTCGACGAATCCGACCGGATCCTGATGGCACATCCCTTCTCGTCGACGCCGCTCGGCTTCGCCGTCATGGGCCATCGGGCGCTGTGGTGGGGTGGGTGCGCGTGGGACTCGTTCGCGCTGCCACACCTGCTGCCCGACGATCCCGAGGTCCTCGTGGCCACACGCTGCCCCGGGTGCGGCGCCGCACTGGCGTGGGTCGTCGGGTGCACACGTCCTCCGGACGGTGCCCAGGTCGCGCATTTCCTGGTCCCTGTGGCCCGTATGTGGGACGACGTCGTTCGTACCTGCAGCAACCAGCGGCTGTTCTGTTCCGAGGCGTGTGTCGACCGCTGGTTGGCCATTTCGGGCAACGCACGCGGCTTTGTCATGGACCTGCCGACCCTGTGGGGTCTTGCCCGGCGGTGGTACGAGGGTCGCTTGCAGCATGGTTACCAGCGGCGCGAGCCCACCGAGGCGGCGGCCTACTTCCGCGGCGTCGGCCTCGAGGGCACGTTCTGGAGCCTGCCCGGATGATCAGCCGGGGCTGCAGTTGACCGCGTCGATGCCGCCGGTGATCTCGGACGTCGTGAGGAAGCCGCACCCGTCGACCCGGTACGCGACGGTTTCGGACTGGAGCTGGTCCGGCGCGGGTACTCGCCGGAGTGGCCAACTCGCGAAACCGGCCAGATCCGCGCCGGCCGGCCCGGAACGGTATTCGAGCACCTCGTCATATGTCCGCAGGAGCACCGAACCGTCGACGGCGGAGGCATCTGTGACGACGTTGCCGACCAGATCGGCGAAATCCGCGTTCTCCGGTTCCGGGAGGTCGATCCGGCCGAGCTGCTCGAGCTTGCCACCGCCCGACGGGCCGCGGTACAGGTAGGTCGGACCGGTCAGGCCGGACTCGAACGACGCCTTGCTGATGATCAGTGGCCGGCCGTGGTCGTCGACGAGCAGCGCCTCGGCATCGGGGCGTTCGTCCGGGTAGCGGTAGGTCAGCACCTCGGCCGGCAGCGACCCCGGTGGCGGCGTTCCGAGGTCCGGTTCGACGACCCGGTAGACGAAGACCTCCGGGTGTCGCACGTGGTTACCGATGTCGCCGACATAGAGGCAGGTCTGCGGGTCACCCGCCTCGCAAGGGCCTACGGCCAGCGCCTCGGCGTTGCGCGCGGCCATTCCCTCGAGCTCGAGCCGGGTGACCAGGGTCCCGTCCTCGCGGACGGCGGCTACCTCCGACGTGCCGGGCTCATCGCCGACGACGTAGTAGACGCCGGGCGTCCGGTGGCTCGCCGCCATGCCGCTCACCTCGACGACGACGTCAGCAGTCAGACGGCCCACAGACTCGACATCTGCGTAGCAGGGCTGGTCACAGGTCGGCGCCGTCGGCACCGGTGTCCGTCCGTGGAACGGCGACGTGCCCGTGGCCGGGGCCGGCTCCTCCGCCCCGGAGCATGCCGCCACGCAGAACGCGGCGATCGCGGCGGTCGCGCAGAGCCGTGGTCGGAGCACGAACACACGGTAGGGGTGCCACCTTCTCCGGCCGAGAATAGCCGGAGGGTCGTGGAGGACTGTGTCGAAGGAGGTGACGCAGCGGTTGCGGTTCGTGACGTTCAACATCCGCCACGGTGTCGGGATGGACGGGTTCCTCGACCT
>DAIUDS010000160.1:0-4268 GCA_036845485.1 Jiangellaceae bacterium | reverse complement strand
TCCTGCGAAGAAGGTCCGGATGTCGTCGGTGAGGGTGTCGGGGAGTTCGAGGGAGGCGAAGTGGCCGCCCTTGTCGAACTCGGTCCAGTGCACGATGGTGCTGTTGTCGCGTTCGGCAAAGGTACGGATTGATTTGAAGTCGTCGGCGAAGACTGCCACGCCGGTGGGTGCGGCGTTGACGGCCCGTTCGGCGCCGGAGTGCTGTTCCTCGTAGTGGTAGCGCCCGGCGGACGCGGACGTGTTGGTGAACCAGTAGAGGGAGACTTCGGTCAGGATCTGGTCGCGGGTGACGAGGCTCGTGCCGTTGCCGAAGGAGTTGAAGAGTTCGTTCCAGGCGAGCTGGCCGGCCGGTGAGTCGGAGATGCCGACGGCGACGGTCTGCGGTCGGCTGGAGTTGATGGCGTTGTAGCCGCCGACGGACTGGAACCACTTGAGGTGTTCGAGGGAGGCATAGTCCTTGGGTTCGAGCTTCTCGAACTCGGCCGGGTCTCCGGACGGGAACGAGAACAGCTGCAGCACGTGCAGTCCGAGGAAGCCATTCGGGTTCAGCAGTCCCAGTTCGCGGGAGATCATCGCGCCTGCGTCGCTGCCGTGCGCTCCGTAGCTGTCATAAGAGAGGCGGCGCATCAGCGTATCGAACGTCCGGGCGACGCGGGCCATCGTCCAGCCGCGGTCGACGAGCGGCGTGCTGAACCCGAAGCCCGGGATCGAGGGGACGACGACCGAGAACGCATCCTCGGCCTTACCGCCGTGGGCGACCGGATCGGTGAGCGGACCGATCATGTCGAGGAAGTCGACGAACGAACCGGGGTAGGTGTGCACCAGCAGGAGCGGGGTCGCTTCCGGCTCGGGGGAGGGCACGTGGAGGAAGTGCACCGTCTGGCCGTCGATGTCGGTCAGGAAGTGTGGGAATTGGTTCATTCGGCCTTCCTGCGTACGCCAGTCGAAGCTGGTACGCCAGTAGTCGACGGTCTCGCGTAAGTAGTGGTTGGGCACGCCGTAGTCCCAGTCGTCACCGGGTGCTGGCTGCGGTAACCGGGTCCGGCCAAGCCGGTCGTTCAGGTCGTCGATGTCGGCCTGCGCGATCTCGACGCGGAAGGGGCGGATGGCTGCTGCTGGGGAGCGGTCTTTGTGTGTCATGCGTTCACGGTAGATGGCTTATAGGAACGATAGCTTCCTAAACTCGGATAGACTCGTGACGTGCGTGAGACATCTACTCGCCTGCTCGCCCTCCTCTCCTTGATGCAATCCCGGCCGGCCTGGACGGGGGCCGAGCTGGCCGAACGACTGGGAGTCAGCACCCGGACCATCCGGCACGACATCGACCGGCTACGCGAGCTCGGGTACCCCGTCAACGCCACCCGCGGACCCGCCGGGTCTTACCGCCTCGGTGCGGGTGCGCGCCTTCCGCCCCTACTGCTCGACGACGAGGAGGCCGTGGCGGTCGCGATCGGACTGCGCGCCGGAACGGGAGTCACCCGCATTCAGGAGAGCAGTGGCCGGGCGCTCGCGAAGCTCGAGCAGGTGCTCCCGCACCGACTGCGGCGCCAGGTCACGGCGGTCGCCTCGGCGATGTCACGCGGACCGGAGAACACCAGCACCAACGTGCCGGACCCCGAGGTAGATCCGGCGGTACTCAGCGCGATCGCCGGAGCCATCCGGGATCAGGTGTACGTACGGTTCCAATACGCCGCACCCCGACCACCGGATCAGGGACGGCCGGACCAGGAACTGCAGGACCAGCAACTGCCGGATCAAGGACCCTCGGATGGAGGTGAAACCCGGCTGGTCGAGCCGTATCGGATGGTGAGCTGGGTGCGCAACTGGTACCTCGTCGGGCGAGACCCCGCCTCTGGTTCATGGCATTCGTTCCGGGTGGATTGGATCAACCTTCGGCCGCCGACACATCGGCGTTTCACACCAAGTCCGCTGCCAGGCGAGGATTACCCGAGCTTCGTATTGCGCGATGTCGCCTCCACCGGCTGGAAAGTGCACGCACGGATCATCGTGCTCGCACCTGCCCGGGAAGTCCTGTCCCGAATCAACCCGACCGTAGGAATCGTCGAGTCGATCGACGACTCGACCTCGGTACTCATCACCGGAGCCGACAGCCTCGAGATCATCGCCGTCTACATCGGCATGCTCGGCCGGGACTTCCAGATAACCGAGCCGGCCGAGCTGGTCGACCACGTGCGCGTCCTCGGCGAACGTTACAAGCGGGCAGTCGCAGGTGCCTAGCCTGGCGGAACAGCCGGCTCCAGTGGTCCATGCAGGCCGAGTAGGCGTCGGGCCCGCCAGTCGGGTCAGCTGCTTCGGGGAAGAACGCGGATGGTCACGGCCTCGGCGTGCTTGCCGACGACGCTCCCGACGATCGCGGGCCCGTAGCGGCCGTACTTGGCGTGGTAGGCCGCGTCGATGGCGGCGTGCGCGTCCGGGTCGGCCTCGGCGAAGGTGACATCTCGCTCGAGGCCACCGGCGCGGAGGCGGCCGGTGCCGCTGGCCTTCGCGCGGACGAACCAGGGGTTGCTCGGCCCGTACGCCGAGCGGACGTACAGGTCGTCACCGGCCCGCACTACCCAGACGGTGACGTACGGGCGCAGGCTCCCGTCCGACCGTGTGGAGGCGATCTGCAGCTGCTGCGCCTCTCCTATCCGTGTCAGCTCGTCCTGCATCCATGTTGTCGTCATGGTCGTTCGTCCGCTCAGTTCCAGCTGACCCGAAGTGCGGTCGTGGCATCCATGGGATCGGCGCCGCGGTGGGTCGCGAGCACGCCTTCCCCTTCCGGGCTGCCGGTGTAGAGAGGTTCGCCTGCGCTGACCCAGCGCCGCCAGGCACCAGCATAGGCACGGGCACGACGGGCGTTGACGCCCAGCACCGTTGGCACCGCGTGCCAGATCACCACCTGCGGACGCAGCCTTCCGACGAGCAGTTCGGTACCGGCGCGCAACCGCGACCTCACACCGACCGGGAGGTTCATGACGTAGCGGGGCATGACATAGCGCGGCGAGCCCATTGCCGACAACGCATCGTCCAGCGCGGCCGCGAACTCGCCCGAGACGTGCGAATCGACCCCACTGAGCGCGATCCGGTATTCGCCCTCTTCGTCCACGCGCACACTCACTGCGGCGGATCCCACCGGTGTCAACCCCACGCCATGCATCCCATCCGCCACCGCGAAGGCTATTCGTAAGGGGTCGACGTCTCTGGCTGCATGGACCACCTGCGCCCCGGCGCACCACGCCGTGGCCAGCCACCAGCCGAGCAGCGCCGTTGCCACGGTAGCGGCGGACCACGCAGTAGGGGCGCCGGAGATCAACACCAGCAGTCCGAGGCCCACGAGTGCGGCCGGGATGACCGTCCAGGCCCGCACCCGCTTCCCGTCGTTACGGACAACGCCGCTGGGCCCGGCGACGACCGGCGGCGGAGCCACGGGACGCGGCGCCAGTTCTGAAGACGGCGACGGCTTCCGCCGGTGAAGCGGCCGGACGCGCAGCGTGTGGACCAGCCGATCGGTGTAGGGCGTTCCGACTCGCCACAGTCGCCTGATCAGGGCACGCGATTCGGCTCGGACCAGCATGTCGGCGTTGACGGCATCGAAATCAGCCGCCTCCGGCGCAGCAAAGGGCGAGAACGCCGGATCGACGTGTGCGATGCCGTCGACGATCTCACCGGTCCCGTCGATGCCGAAGTAGCCCTGGTGTTTGCGCACGAAACGGTCCCAGTCGGCGTGGCCCTTGGGGTGGTCCTCGGTCACGCATACGACCGTCCAGGTGACAGCCACCTTCTCCGGCCAGGACGGGTCGAGCCGCAGCGCCCTTCCGCGCGTCTGGACGACAGACGTGGGCGTGGTCGCAGTCGTGAGGTCGACCAGCCCGCTGACTCCGCGCCCGTCCCAGCCTTCGCCGAGTAGCCCACGCGTGCCGACGAGCACGCAGCAGCCACCCGATTCGAAGAACGAGGTCACCGCCGGTAGCCATGTGCGCGGAGTCCAGCGGCCGGTGATCTCGACGACACCGTCGGCGTCCGGAGGCGAGATTGCGGCCGGACGCTCGGATCGCGGTCCGTCACGTACCCAACGAAGACCTCGGCGACATCGGCATGGCCCGCGACCGTTTTGCCGGTGACGAGCATGGGGCCGAGATTCTGGGTGCGAGCGTCAGCCACCAGATGCTCTAGCATCAGCCGCGCGGACCCCGCCTCTGCGGCCAACACGCCGCGCAGCGTGGCGGGCAGCGTCGCCGTGGCGCGCTCGTGGTCGCACAGGATCA
>DAIUDS010000159.1:0-4286 GCA_036845485.1 Jiangellaceae bacterium | reverse complement strand
TAGGTGACGAGACCGCCGTCCGGCCGGCGTGCCACCAGGTCGGTGAACGTGCCGCCGCGGTCGATCCAGAACTGCCAGCGATCGGCCACCCTAGCCGCCGCCGCCGCCGTTGCCTCCGTTGCCTCCGTTGCCGTTCCCGCGCCGGCCCTCGTCGTCGTTGCCGTTCCCGCCGTCGTTTCCTTCGCCCGATCGGGAACCGTCGTCGTCGGAGTCCCGGTCGTCGCCGCCGATGACGCGTGGATCCGGTTCCGTGAAGTCCTCGTCCTCCACACCGTCGAGCGCAGCATCCATCATCTGCTTCCAGATGGGACCGGGGATGCAACTGCCGCACGCCTCGGAGATCCGCTCGCCGTTATAGGTCCGGCCGTCGAGCGTCTCGAGCCGCCCTGTCTCGGGATCGACGTCGGGATCGGCGACGCCGACGGCCGTGGCGAGCTGCGGCACGTACCCCACGAACCACACCGCCACCGAGTCGTTCGTGGTGCCGGTCTTGCCTGCAGCGTCGCGGCCGTCGTCGAGCCGCATGGCCCGGCCGGTGCCGCCGTCGGACTCCATGACGCCCTGGAGCAGCGCGTTGACGCCGTCGGCGACTCCCTCCTCCAGGACCCGGTTGCACGTGGGTTCGGAGGCATAGATCCGCCGGCCGTCCCTGTCGGTTACCTGAAGCACCGATCTCGACTCGCAGTGCACGCCGCGCGCGGCGAACGTCGCGTACGCCTCGGCCATGCCCAGTGGCGACACGTTGTAGGGCCCCAACGTGAAGGACGGATTCTGGCCGAGCGGTTCGCCGTCGCTCCTGGTCAACCCGGCCTGGGTCGCGATGGTCCATGGGTCGCAGAGGCCGGTGCGCTGGCTGAGCTGGATGAAATACGTGTTCACCGACCGGGCCGTGGCCTGGCGCATGGTGAACGTCCCCGAACCGGTCGAGTTCCTTGGTGCGTAGTCACTCGGAGCCCGTACCGAGCCGTCGCATGTCTGCCAAGTCTCGCCTCCCACGTCGAGCACCTGGGGCGACCGAATGGACGTGTTCACCGAAATGCCCTGCTGGATGGCCGCTGCGAGGACGAACGGCTTGAAGCTCGATCCGGCCTGCATCCCGAGGCCACCGCCCATGTTCTGATCGACGGCGTAGTTGAGATATGTCTCTCCGGCGCCGTTGCCGTATCCGCGCGAGGTCGTCATCGCCTTGACCTCACCGGAGCCGGGCTCAACCGATGCCAGCGCCGCGGCGGCAGTGTCCGTCGGTGCGACCCGGTCGGCGACGGCGTCGTTCGCGGCGGCTTGGGCCTGAGCGTCGAGGGTTGTAGTGATCGTCAGACCACCCTGGCGCAGGGTCTGCTCACGTTCCTCCGGCGTCGCGCCGAGCTCCTCCATCTGCAGAAGCTCGTGGACGACATAGGCACAGAAGAACGGAGCCGATGATGCCGTGCACCCGTTGGGGGTCGCGGTGGGTTTGAGCCCCAGGCCCTGCGCCCGCGCCGCCGATGCCTCCTCGTCGGTCACCCGTCCCAGCTCGGCCATCCGGCTCAGCACGACGTCACGGCGTTCCTGGGCAGCGTCGGGATCCCGGGTGGGATCGTACTGGCTCGGCAGTTGAACCAGGCCCGCGAGCATCGCGGCCTGGGGGAGGGTCAGCTCCGCCGCGGACGTCGAGAAGTACTGCCGTGCCGCCGCCTCGACTCCGTATGCGCCGCTACCGAAGTACGCGATGTTGAGGTAGCGCTCGAGGATCTGGTCCTTGGTGAGCTCCTGCTCGATCTCGATGGCCAGCTGCAGCTCACGCAGTTTCCGGGCGTACGAGGTCTCTGTCGCTTCTCTGCGCTGCTCGTCGGTCTCGGCCTGGCTGATGAGCAGCAACTTGGCGTACTGCTGGGTCAGTGTGGACCCACCCCCGGTGACCTCGCCGGCCTCGAAGTTGGTGACGAACGCCCGCGCCGTGCCCTGCATGTCGATCGGCCCGTGCTCGTAGAAGCGGTGGTCCTCGATGGCGAGGATGGCGTCCTTCATGACCGGCGCAACCGCGTCCAACGGCACGTAGACGCGGTTCTCCTCGAAGAAGGTGGCGACGGGGTTGCCCTCGGCGTCGAGGATCCGGGAGCGTTCCGGCAGAGCGTTGGCCGGCTGCAGCTCGACACTGACATCCCCGAAACTGGTCGCGCCCTCTCGCGCGACCAGGCCGAGGCCTGCGGCTACCGGCAATGCCACCGCCGCGACCAGCAGACCGGCCAGGCAGCTGACCCCGACGACGAGGCACGCGCGCCGGAGCGTGATCAGGATGGACGGGATGCGAGCGTCTGGCATTGTGACGAGCCTACGTGGCCAGTGGCGGCGCTCAACCCGTCAGGCCCGTTCGATCATGATGTGCGGCGGGAACTCGCGGTCGGCATAGCGGCCCACGCTGTACGTGCCGAAGGCGTCGACGCCCGCACTCACCGCGCCACTGATGACCGGTACGCCCTTCGCGAACGCGAGAGTGGCGTACTTGCCGCCAACCCTCGTCACGAGCGCCTGTGTGACGTGGGTGGTGATGCTCTCGAGCACCGTGGGGTCGATCTCGCCGATGCCGACGGCGACGTCGTGCGGCGTGCCGAGAACCTCCTTGTCCTTCAGCGCGTCCCGAACTCCGTCCTCGCCGAGCAGCGTCATCAGCGCTGCGGCACGCACCCGGTCATCGGCCACCTCGTATCCACGCAGGTGCGCGATCGCCGCGGCCATCCGGACCTGGAGTAGCGCGAGGCCGGCCAGGTTCGCCGGGATCGCGGCCGCAAGCGTGACGACACCGCCGATGTTGGTGACGAAACCCTGAGCACCGGCCAGCCGCACGTGCTGCTCGATGACACCCTTCACGGCCCGGTCGACGTCATGAGTCTTGGCGAGGTACTTGCGGCCCACCTCGCGGGCGCCCGGGAACCCCGGGAATCCGTCGATTGCCTTGCTCATGAACTGGCGTATCCCGCGCGACGCGATCGCCGGAGCCGCACGCCGGGCCGCCGCATTGCCCGCCATGTTCGTGACCGTCCGCCGAAAGCTCATGAATCCGACCCTAACTGGGGCTGCCAAATGATCACGTCCCTCTGGGTGTTTACCCGGTTCCGAGGCCTGGTAACGGGGGGACGCACTGCCCGACCTGATCATTTGGATGCAGGGGACGATGGTGGGAGCGCGGGGGTCTCGTAGCCTGGCGGGCGTGCCGCCGGTCGAGCCCCCGCCGACTCGCTGGGTTCTGCCGCCAGCCCATCGCGCGGACGACGACGGCCTCGCCGGCGTCGGTGCGGACCTGGAACCGGGGACGCTACTGGCCGCGTACCGGTCTGGGCTCTTCCCGATGCCGGTGGGCCGGCTCTTCGGGCGGTACACCAGGCTCGCATGGTGGTCGCCAGACCCACGCGGCGTGCTGCCGATCGACGGGCTGAGGGTGTCGCGGTCGTTGCGCAGGGCCTGCCGGCATTTCGAGATCCGGGTCGACACTGAGTTTGCCGACGTCGTCGCCGGGTGCGCGGACCCGGCCCGGCCGGGCGCGTGGATCACCGAGGACATCGCCGAGGCCTACGGCCGACTGCACGAGCTGGGATGGGCACACTCGGTCGAGGCGTGGAGCCCTGAAGGTCGGCTGGCCGGGGGGCTGTACGGCGTGGCGATCGGCGGGCTCTTCGCTGGCGAGTCGATGTTCCACGCCGCTTCGCCGTGGGGACGTGACGCTTCGAAGGTCGCTCTCGTCGCGCTGGTTCGGCTGCTGAGGTCCGACGGCAGGCCGGGCCGCCTGCTCGACGTGCAGTGGGCGACGCCTCACCTGCGCCGCCTCGGCGTCGTTGCGGTACCGCGGCGCGAGTACCTGGTCCGGCTTCGTGAGGCCCTGGCGCTCCCCACGCCGGCGGCGCTCGGCGGAGACGCTGGACCTGCCGCATGACGTGCGGGAGGTACTCCTGCAGGCGAGAGGCGCAGCCCCGCCAGTGCAGCGGGAGTTGTTGACGTGTTCACCCGGCTCGTGGCACAGGCGCGTCGAGAAATGGCGGGATGATCGCGAGCACGTCGGTGCGGTCCACCAGCGTCACGTGAGAAGTACCGGGGAGGACAGCCAGTTGCGAAGCTGGCAGGCCGGCCGGGGTGTCGCCGAAGACGCCACCCCCGAGGAGGCGGAACATCTCTACCGCGTGCTCAGGCCGGACGAGATCGGAGTCTCCGATGATGAGCAGAGTCGGTGCCTTGATCGCACGGATCGTCTCTGCGGAAAAGTCCTCGAGCTCGCGGTCCATCTGGGTCTTCTTCTCGAACAGGACCGTGAAGTC
>DAIUDS010000158.1:0-4290 GCA_036845485.1 Jiangellaceae bacterium | reverse complement strand
GAACTCGCCGAACAGCACCCACAGCGGCACCAACAGCGTCGCGTACGGCACCATCAGGATCGCGATGATCAGCAGGAACAGTGCGTCCCGGCCCGGGAAGCGGAAGCGGCCGAAGGCGTACCCACCGAGGATCGACAGCGTCAGCGTGAAGACGACGGTGACGACCGAGACGAAGGTGCTGTTCCACAGGTACGTGGGCAGGCCGGCGTCGTAGTCCACCAGGGTGCGGTAGTTGCCCAACCCGTACCCGACCTGCTGGGCGGTCGCGCCGTGCGGCGAGACCGAGGCCACCGTGGTCCAGACCAGCGGGATGAGGAACATGATGGCCAGGCCGCCTGCCACCACGTAGTACGAAGTCCGGCCGATCAGGGAGTGGTTCGTCATCGCTACTCCCCGACGTCCCGGCGTAGCAGCCGGAACTGGGTGACGTTGATCACCAGTAGCGCCAGCAGGACGACGATGGACAGCGCCGCGGCGGTGCCCAGATCGAACTTCCGGAACGCTTCGCGGTAGATCATCATCACGACGGTCGTCGTCGAGTTGTCCGGCCCGCCGTTGGTCAGGATGAAGAACTGGTCGAACGCGAGCAGCGAGCCGGTCACCGAGATGATCAGGCACAGCGCGAGGGACGGTCGTAACAGCGGCAGCGTGACCCGGGAGAACGTCTGCCAGCGGTTGGCGCCGTCCATCCGGGCCGCCTCGTAGACGTCGGTCGGGATCGACTGGAGGCCGACCAGCAGGATCAGCATGAAGAATCCGGCGAACTTCCAGACGATCATGGCGACGGTGGAGAACAGCGCCATGTTCGGCGTCCCGATCCAGCGGATGGCTTCGTCGGTCAATCCCAGGGCCTGCAGGATCGGGTCGACCGGACCGATCGACGGGCTGTAGAAACCCCAGAACAGCAGCGACGCCGAGGCGAGGCCCAGTGCAACTGGCAGGAAGTAAGCGGTGCGGAAGAAGCCCACACCTCGCCGCCGCTCCTGGACCAGCAGCGCCATGCCCATCGCCAGGGCCAGCAGGGCGATGACGACGATCACCGTGTACTTGAGCGTGAAGCGGACCGCCGGCCAGAACAACGGGTCGTCGGTCATGCCGGCGTAGTTGTCCGGAAGGTTCAGTCCCTGGTTGCCTCGCAGCAGCGGCCACTCGCTCGCCGACATCTGGCCCACGAGCAGCAGGGGGATGACGAAGAACGCGAGCACGAACAGGGCCGCGGGCGCGGCGTAGAGGGCGCCCTTCGCCGCCCGCGACCGCCACCATGGTCGCCGGCTCGACCGGGGTTTCGCAGCGGTTTCCGGGCGGTCGCGTTCAAGGACGGGATTGGCCACGCGTCCTCCAATCTCCACCGGCACGACCCTCGGAGCGGGGCGGGCCGGCGTGCACGGTCACCGCCGGCAGGCGGCGCCGTGACCGTCGGTGTACCGCCCCGCTCACGGCTGCTCGATCGCGGTGTCGGACTCAGCCGCCGCTCTGCAGCGACGCATTGATGGCTTCGTTGTCCTGCTCCAGAGTGGTCCCGTCGCCGAACACGTAGTTGCGGATCAGTGGCAGCCACGGCCCCTGCGGGTCGTTGAACGTCTGCCCGAAGTTGAGGGCGTAGGGCGTGCGGCCCTCGGCGGCCACCTCGTTGATCGCAACCAGTCGCGGGTCCTTCTCGGAGAACTCGTTCGTGGCCAGGTCGGTGCGCGCCACGACATCATTGTTCGCGGCGAGGACGCCGACCTGCGCGTCCTCGGACAGGGTCCAGGCGATGAAGTTCCACGCCTGGTCCGCGATCTCGCTGTTGGCCGAGATTCCGATGCTGTCGCCGCCGACGAAGGTCGACTCGCCGCCGTCGATCCCGCGGATGGGCGCCACGCCGGTCTCGAACGTGTCCGGCATGAGGCCGAGCTGGGTGGACGGCATCGGCATGATGCCGATGTTGCCCTCGGGGAAGAACCCGACCCAGGTCGGGCCGGCCTCGTCCTGCGTTCCCGGAGCGACGATGTCGTCCTCGAACAGGCCCTTCCAGACGTCATAGACCGCGACCGCCTCGGGATCGGCGAGCAGCGACTCGGTGCCCTCGTCGTTCATCACCTCGTGCCCGTCCGCCCACATGCTGGGCCACCAGGTGAAGACCAGGCAGCCGCCGCAGTTGCCGCCGAAGAACGTGCCGTTGATGTCACCACCGAGGGCGTCGATCGCCCGGGCGTGCTCGGCGAACTCCTCGAGAGTGGTGGGCGGCTGTTCGGGATCGAGGCCGGCCTGCTCGTACAGGGTCTTGTTGTAGAACAACACCGACAGGTCCATGGTGTGCGGGACGACGTACTGCCGGCCGTCCAACGTGCCCACCTCGATGTGTGAGGGTGCGATGTCGTCGGCGAACGGCAGTGCGGCGATACGGTCGGTGATGTCGAGGAATGCGCCGACCGTGGTGAACTGCGGCACGAAGACCACGTCCAGGCTCAGCACGTCGGGCAGCTCGCCCGCTCCCGCGGCGGTGCCGACGCGAGGCAGGTAGTCGTCGGTCGGGATCACGGTGAGATCGACCTGGTTCTCGTGCGACTCGTTGTACGCGTCGACGAGCAGCTGGGACTGGGTCTCGGTCGCGGCCCGCGTCCACATGGTGATCGTCTCGCCGTCGTCGACGCCTTCGGCAAGTGCCTCCTCGTCGCCGCCGGTCGGCTCGGCACTGGACTCGTCGTCGTCGCCGCCGCACGCAGCGACCATGAGGACCAACGCCATGCCGGCGGCGGCCAGGGGTGTACCGCGGCCCACGCGCGCCCGCGGTCGGAGTCTGGGTCTCACGCTGCTCTCCTCACGTCGCTGTGCGTTGTTAGCGTTAACAGGCGCATGATCACCCTGCCACGACGCACTTCCGCGTGCGCCCGGTGTGCGCCGTCGATCGGACCCGTCTGAGCCATTGGTAAAGACTCCGAAAAGGATTTCTGCAAAACCTAGGAGCGGAGCCGGTTCTCGTCAATACCCCGGCATAACCGAGCGCCGCCCGGCACCGGTGGCGGCAGCGGACGCTCCCGGAACACGACCAGGTCGGTGCCACAAGAGCAGGCACCGGTTGCGTGGTTCGCTCCGAAAGGGTTTCGAGGATGATTTCAGCTTTCGTGTAGAGTCACAGCGCGATGCATGACCGGCAATGACCCGAACGGGGGCCCATGGTCAAGCGCTCTGCCGACTCCTCCCCGCGGGCACGGCCGACCACGCTGGCCGACGTCGCGAGGCTGGCCGGTGTGTCGGTCGCGACCGCGTCCAAGGCGCTCAACGGCCGTAACCACGTCCGCGCCGAGACCCGGCACCGGGTGCTCGAAGCGGCGGAGCAGCTGTCCTTCTCGCCCAACACGCTGGCCCGCGGGCTGCTGGCCGGGCGGACCGGGACCGTCGGACTGCTGACAAGCGACCTCGAGGGCCGGTTCAGCATCCCGATCCTGATGGGGGCGGAGGACGCGTTCGGCGCCGGCAAGGTCAACGTGTTCCTCTGCGACGCCCGCGACGACACGATCCGTGAGCAGCATCACGTGCAGGCACTGCTGAGCCGTCGAGTCGACGGCTTGATCGTGGTGGGCAGCCGGACCGACCCGCGGCCGTCCCTCGGCCGTGACCTGCCGGTGCCGGTGGTGTACGCGTATGCGCCGTCGGAGGACCCGGACGAGCTGTCGATCATCTGCGACAACGTCGGGGCCGGACGACTCGCGGTCGAGCACCTGATCGCGTGCGGCCGAACCCGGATCGCGCACATCTCGGGCGATCCGCGGTACGCCGCCGCGCACGACCGCGCCGAGGGCGTCCTCGCCGGGCTGGCCGAGGCCGGCCTGTCCCAGGTGGGGGATGTCCGGTACGGCTCGTGGTCGGAGGGCTGGGGACGGGCCGCGGCGGCCATGCTGCTGGACCGCAATCCCGATGTCGACGCGGTGTTCTGCGGGAGCGACCAGGTGGCGCGCGGGGTCATGGACATGGTGCGCGAACGTGGCCGTCGCATACCCGACGACGTCGCGGTGATGGGTTTCGACAACTGGGAGGTCCTGGCCGCCGACGCCCGTCCACCTCTGACCAGCGTCGACATGAACCTGGAGGAGGTCGGCCGGGCGGCCGCGCGGGCCGTGTTCGCCGCGCTCGACGGCGCCCCGAGGATCGGGGTCGAGGCGCTGCCGTGCCGGCTGGTGATCCGAGGCTCGACCGCACCGCTGGGCTGAGCGGGTTCACAGGCCCTGGGCAAGTCGGTAGTAGGCCTGGTTCCAGCGGATCTGGTCCGCGAACCGGGCACGCGTCGTGGCGCCGTCGATCAGCAGCAGC
>DAIUDS010000157.1:0-4302 GCA_036845485.1 Jiangellaceae bacterium | reverse complement strand
GTCGCGGCCAGCGGATGATCCGCACCGTCCACAGCCGCGGCTACCAGTTCGTCGGGGACGTCAAGGAACGCGCCGACGGCGCGGACGTGGTCGCCCCCGCTGCGCCGCCGCAGCAGGAGATCCGGTTCTGTACAGCCTCCGACGGTGTGCGGCTGGCGTACGCCACGATGGGCGACGGGCCCCCGCTGGTGAAGGTGGCGAACTGGCTCAGCCACCTCGACTACGACTGGGAGAGCCCGGTGTGGCGGCACTGGCTGGTCGAGCTCTCCCGCCGGTTCCGGCTGGTGCGCTACGACGAGCGGGGCTGCGGCTTGTCGGACTGGGACCTGCCGCAGTTCTCCTTCGAGGAGTGGGTCGACGACCTCGAGGCCGTCGTGGACGCCGCCGGGCTGGACCGGTTCCCGCTGCTTGGTATCTCGCAGGGTGGACCGGTCGCGATCGCCTACGCGGTGCGCCATCCGGAACGGGTGAGCCGGTTGGTCGTGTTCGGAAGCTACGTCCAAGGCTTCCGAAAGCGCGCCAGGAATTCGGAGGAAGCGGAGCTGGTCGAGGCCCTGATCGACGTCATCCGGCTGGGCTGGGGTCAGCCGGACCCCACGTACCGCCAGATCGTCGTCTCCCACTTCCTCCCGAAAGGCACACAGGAGGAATGGAAGATGTTCGACGAGCTTCAGCGACGGACGACATCTCCCGAGAACGCCTGGCGATTCGTCAACGAGTTCGCCGACATCGACGTCACGGACCTCGCAATGCGGGTCACCGTTCCGACCCTCGTCATCGGCGGCCGAGGAGATCGAGTGGGCCCGTTCGAACAGTCCCGCCTGATGGCCGCGCTCGTTCCCGGCAGCCGTCTGGTCCCACTGGACACCCCCAACCACCTGCTGCCGGAGCGAGATCCGGCGTGGCAGCAGTTCCTCGCAGAACTCGACGCCTTCCTCACCTCGCCGGAGCCGCCACCCCAGGAGGCGCAATGACCTACGTCTTCGGCGACTGCGAGCTGGACCTCGGTCGGTACGAGCTTCGGCGGGCCGGAGTCGTCCGGCCGGTGGAGCCGCAGGTGTTCGACGTGTTGGCGCTTCTTCTGCGCGAACGCGGGCGGGTGGTGCCCAAGGAGGAGCTGCTCGACAAGGTCTGGGGGAGCCGGTTCGTCGGCGATTCGGCGTTGACCAGTCGTGTCAAGGCGGCCCGTCGCGCGATCGGCGACGACGGTCGCGGGCAGCGGATGATCCGCACCGTCCACAGCCGCGGCTACCAGTTCGTCGGCCAGGTCGAGGAGTCAGCGCCCGCGGCTGCGCCTGCGCCGGCTCCACCCCCGCAGCACATCCGGTTCTGCACAACGTCTGACGGTGTCCGGCTGGCGTACGCCACCATCGGCGACGGGCCCCCGCTGGTAAAGGTGGCGAACTGGCTCAGCCACCTCGACTACGACTGGGAGAGCCCGGTGTGGCGGCACTGGCTGGTCGAGTTCTCCAGCCGCTTTCGGCTGGTCCGTTATGACGAACGGGGCTGCGGACTGTCTGACTGGGAGGTGCCGAGGTTCTCCTTCGACGCCTGGGTCGACGACCTCGAGGCCATCGTCGATGCCGCAGGGCTCGATCGGTTCCCGCTGCTGGGCATCTCGCAGGGTGGCCCGGTCGCCGTCGCCTATGCCGTCCGGCATCCCGACCGGGTGAGTCATCTGGTGCTGCTGGGCGCGTTCGCGCAGGGTCGCCGCAAGCGCGCCGTGACGTCCGACGAACTCGAGCTCGCCGAGGCGCGCATCGACATGGCCCGGCTGGGGTGGGGGCGTCCCGACGCGACATACCGGCAGATGTTCGTCGCGCGCTTCCTCCCGGATGCGTCACAGCAGGAGTGGCGCGACTTCGATGAGCTCCAGCGGCGTACGACCTCGGCCGAGAACGCGGGCCGGTTCCTCGACGAGTTCGCCGACATCGACATCACGGATCTCGCCCCGCAGGTCAGCGTCCCGACGCTGATCCTGAGTTCTCGCAGGGAGCCGGACAATGTGTTCGAGCAGTCCCGCAAGCTGGCCGGGCTCATCCCGGAAAGCCGGCTGGTTCCGCTCGACAGCGCCAACCACCTGCTACCCGCAGGTGACCCCGCCTGGAAGCACTTCCTGGCCGAAGTCGACGCGTTCCTTGCTCCAGCACAGTAACCACATGGGCGCCCAGCATTCGGACGAGTCGCCGTGGCGGCAGGTGCGTCAGTCGGCCAAGGGCGCCCCAGCGAGGCCGATGCCGAAGACGTCGTAGGGGTCGTACTTCCGTTTGACGCGGATCAGGCGCTCCAGATTGGTCCCGTAGTAGGCGCGTCCCGCGTTCTCGAGCTCGGGATCGGGGAAGTTCGGATACACGCCACCCCAACCCCAGGGATGCACCATTGCCCACGACCTGGTCAGCCAGCGTCGCCCGGCATCGATCGTTTGCGGCCGACGCGCCGGGGTCGAGGACGAGCTCGTGCTTGAGCAGGAACCGCTCGGCACGATGGACGAAGGCCGTCGCATGTTGCGGAACCCGGTTGTAGGCGCCGGCCCACGGTGTGAAGTCCAGCGCCCGCGACTCGCCCGGCATCCTGCCGCTGACGAGGTTGTCGACCAGCGCCGCGATGGCGCCGGCAGGTAGCGGTCGCCGGAAGAACTCCGACCGGCTGTAGACGGGACCCGGCTCCATTGGAGACCCGTGCGAGACGCCGCCCTCCATCTGATCGCCGAGGTCGACCAGGTATCGCTTGATCTCCCGGTAGGACGCGTGCACACGATCGGTCGACGTGGGGTCGTGGCCGGCGCTGGCAACCAGCTCGTCGAGCAACTCCACGGTGGCGGGCTCGGCGCCGAGCATGGCCCCGAACACGTTGACCACCGGCGGCCGGTCCGCGTCACGGCCGGCCTTGACCAACAGGCTCGCCGCCAGTTCGTCCGGCGCCCACGCCTGCCATGCCTCGATCACCGAGGCCGCGGCGGTGTGCGGCCAGACCAGGTGGAACCCGGTCGCGGGCGGCGCCGGGACAGTACCGACGACCAGGGACGTGACCACGCCGAGGATGCCACCACCGGCGCCGCGGAGTGCCCAGAACAGGTCCGGGTCATGGCGCTCGTCGCACTCGAGGATGCGACCATCCGCCAGAACCACCTGCGCCCGACGCAGCTGGTCGTGTGACCGAGCGCATCGGCGAGACGTCCATGACCACACCGTCCGTCGACGAGCGGCCCGCGAAACGGTGCCCACCGCTGCGGATGGCGATCCGTAGGCCGACGCGCTTCGCGAATCCGATCACCTCGCCGACGTCGGCGTCTGTGACGCACCGCACGACGGCCCGGGGTCGCACGTCATGGAACCGAACCATCGCCGGCTTGCGCACGGCGTCGTACTCCGGCGAGCCGGGCAGCACGACTTCGCCGGCGATCGTGTCCTGCAGGCCGTACCAGTCGGCTGATGCGATCACGGCTTCATCCTGACGTCTGGATCAAGACTGCTCCCCGACCCACCTGGACGTCGAGTCATGAACCAGGCGGCCGTCGCGGCACACACGTCGTTGAATCGGTGTTCGGCATCGACCGCACCCTCGTACCCCGCGAGCTCCAGGCTGACGGCGCCGTGTGTCGCTGCCCACAGCACACCGGCGATGTGCATCGGATCCTCGGCGCGGAAGATTCCGGCTCGGATGCAGTCGTCGACGGTGCCGGCGAGTGCACGCAGTGGCTGGAGGCTTGCCGCGTACGCCTCAGGCGAAGGCTCGAAGCCGGGGATCGGGCGCTGGAACATGACCGCGTAGTAGGACCTGTTGGCCAGCGCGTTGGCCCGGTAGGCACGGCCCATGGCGGCGAGCCGCTCGAGCGGATCGGCACCGGTCACTTGATCGAGCGCCGCCCCCAGCCGGTCGAAGCCCTCCCGCCAGAGGCCCTCGGCGATTCCGGCCTTCCCGCCGAACATCGTGTACAGGACGCTGGTCGAACAACCCGCTTCTGCCGCGATCCGACGCATGGTCAGCGCTTCCGGGCCGTGCCGTTCGAGTAACGAGCTGGCGGTGTCGAGGAGCAGCTTGCGCAGCGACGCCTTGCCCGCGGCTTGGGCGGCGGCGTACGGAGTGCTGGCGGCGGGTCGGGCTGTCGACATGCTGATGGCCTCTCCTTGTTCCGTAGTCACCGCGATACCCACTGAGGTGGGTCAGCCCGGTTCCGGTTGCGCAGAGCGACGGCACAGTGTAACATCGTTCTCTGATGAAAACATTGTTACACGAATTGTGGCAGCGATGAACCACGACGCCGTTCTCTGGATCCATGTGGCGACGGGCGTTCTCGCCTGG
>DAIUDS010000156.1:0-4629 GCA_036845485.1 Jiangellaceae bacterium | reverse complement strand
ACCGACCTCACCATCACCGAGATCGCCTTCGCCGCGGGGTTCGGTAGCCTCCGCCAATTCAACCGCATCTGCCTGGAGGTGTTCCGAGCCGCTCCTGGTGTCCTCCGCTCGAAACGCAGGCGGGCCGACAGGCTCGTGGCCGACGGCGGATTGACACTGCGGCTCGCCTTCGACGGCCCGTTGGACTGGCCGGCGATGACCGCACACCTCGCAATGACCGCCGTCCCGGGTGTCGAGCACGTCGGCGACGGCGTATACCGCCGGACGATCGTGGTCCGTGGCGACCCTGGCGTGCTCGAGCTGTCCCCCGGGGGTGACGACCACCTCCTCCTCCGTGCCCACCTTCCGCACTGGCGCGATCTGCTGCACATCGTGAACAGGGCACGACGGATGGCCGGCCTCGACGCGAGCCTGGAGGAACCGTTCAGGCAGCTCGGCCGCGACCCGGTCGTCGGGCCGCTGGTTCGCGACCGCCCTGGTGTTCGTGTTCCCGGGACGTGGGACGCCTTCGAGACCGGGGTCAGGTCGATCGTCGGGCAGCAGTTGCCATGGACCACTGCGAGCGCCGTCATGGCCCGCCTGGTCGAACGGCACGGCACTCCGGTAGGCGGACTGCGCCAGCTCGGCCTCGGCTATGTGTTCCCCCATCCCGGCCTCATCGCCAGCGCCGACCTGAGCGGCCTCGGGCTATCGGAGTCCACGGCAACCGCGATCCATGCGTTCGCCGGTGGTCTGGCCGACGGCACCATACTTCTCGACCGGAGCACCAGCTTGGACCGGCTCGTCACATCGGTCGGCGCGCTCGACGGAGTGAGCGCGTGGACGGCGCACTACCTGGCGCTCCGCCTCGGCGAGCCCGACGCCTGTCCGCTCTCCGGCCGCGATCTGCGCCGCTTTCCGGCTGAGCGTAGCGATCCCGTACAGGCGGCCGGGGTCATCGACCGGTGGCGACCCTGGCGTGCCCTGGCGGTGACGCACCTGTGGGCGACGGACGGGTCGTCCGCGCTGGCGTCCGAACAGGAAGGTGCCGCATAGCAGCCATGGACGACCTCGGGCCCTCACCGAGCTCAACCTGCGGTCATTTCCGGCAGACGTCGGGCTGGCCGCTGTGGGCGACTGATTCCTCGACCAGATCCAAGGAGTGATCACATGAGAACTGCCAGGCTCCGAACCGCGATCGTCCGGGGAGCGCTCGCGCTTCCCCTGGTGATCGCCGTCGGTGCGACGGTGCCGGCCCAAGCGGACGGACAGCATCCGGAGATGGAGTACGAGATCACCGAGCTCGGCTCGCTTGGCGGCACGGACAGCTCGGGGACGAGCATCAACAACCGGGGGTGGGTCATGGGCACCTCCACCCTTGCCGGCGACGAGGTCATGCATGCCGCGTTGTGGCGTAAGGGAACCTTGACCGACCTCGGCACGCTCGGCGACCCCGACAGCAACAGCGCCGTCCTGTTCCTGAGCAAGAGCAACGAGATCGTGGTCGGCGTCACCGAGACGGGCGATATCGACCCGCGGGACGAGATCTGGAGCTGCGCCAGGTTCTTCCCTGCCGAGACGGATCAGGTCTGCCGTGGCTTCGTGTGGGAGCGCGGCGCGATGCGCGCACTGGTGACCCACGGCGGCACCCACGGTTTCGCCGCCGCCGTGAACAACCGCGGGCTCGTGGTCGGCTGGGCGGAGACCGCGGAAGAAGACCCGACCTGCAACCCACAGGCGCGCCAGTTCCTCGGGTTCCTCGGCGCGGTGTGGGACACCAGGCACGGTGACCGAATCCGCGAACTCCCGCCGCTGCCGGACGACACCGCCAGCGCGGGTGTGGCCATCAACGACCGTGGTCAGATCGTCGGTATCTCCGGCATCTGCTCGAACGCCGTGGGCGGCTTCAGTGCCAGGGCTGCCGTGATGTGGGAGGACGGCGCGCCGCGTGACCTGGGCAATCTCGGCGCACTGGCGTGGAACACGCCGGTCGGCATCAACAACAAGGGAACCGTCGTCGGGTTCGCCAACGCCGCAGGTACACCGGGCAACACGTTCAACGAGCGTCCGTTCATCTGGACCGAGCGAGGCGGGATGCGCGATCTCGGCACGCTTCCCGACGACACCAGGGGCCAGGCCCTGAGCATCAACGACCGGGGACAGGCCGTAGGGCTGTCGAGGGTTAGCGCCGCCGACAACACCGCCGTCATCTGGGTGGACGGTGAGATCACCGATCTCAACACGGTCGACGCCGGCTATGACGGCCAACTCCTGTTCGCCAGCGACATCAACGATGCCGGTGTGATCACCGGTGCCGCGAGGAGCGCGGAGACCGGGGACGTCGTGGCGTTCCTGGCGGAGCCCGTACATCGCTGACCTGCAGGTGGGTCGCCTGTCGCCGGTCACGTGCCTGCGACAGGCTCCCCTGCGCGTGCGTCAGGGATCGAGATCACGTCATGACGCTCAGAACCCAGGAGGCTGTCTGCCCTCGGCGACGGCCATCAGGACATCCGGCGTGAGGTCTTCCTTGTTGACGTACGCCACCGCGCCGCAGGTGCGGGCGTCGTCAGGGAGGTCCGATGCCGGGTAGGTCGACATCAAGATCACGATAGCCTCCGGGCAAGTCTCGAGCAGGGCGCGCGTCGCCTGGATACCCGAGATCCCTGGCAGGTTGATGTCCATGAGCACGAGCGCCGGTCGAAGCGACGACGCAACCTGGACGGCTTCTTCTCCGGTCCGGGCCTCGCCCGCGACCCGGAAGCCAGGTGTCGCGCCGACCACGAACCTGGCTGCCGCCAGGAACGGCTCCTGGTCGTCGACGACAAGGACGTCGACGAGCGACGCGTCCTGGTCGACCGTGGAGCTGCGCGAAGGGCCCCGCATGGATCCAGCATGACCGGGCAACTCCTCACGTACCACCCTGCGGCCACCTCTGGTGAAGTGGTGCTGGCATCACCTCGCCGGTGGATCAGGTCCTCAATGCCGACAGGTAGAGCAGGACGGCGCTGACCCGCCGGTGCACCTCCGGCTCGGCCGTGAGCCCGAGCTTGGCGAACAGCGTGTTGATGTGCTTCTCGACGGCACGCTCGGTGAGGACAAGCGCGGACGCGACGCCAGCATTGCTCTTGCCCTGTGCGATCTGCTCTAGCACCTCCCGCTCGCGGCGGGTCAGGCCGGCCAGCGGGTCGTCGGCGCGGCGGGCACCGGCCACCAGTACCTCGACGACCCTCGGATCGACGACGCTGCCGCCGCGGGCGACCTCGCGGATCGCATCGGCCAGCTGGTCCGGCTCGCTGACCCGCTCCTTGAGCAGGTAGGCGCGCCGCTGCGATCCGGCGGAGAGCAGGTCGAGCGCATACGCAGGTTCGACGTACTGCGAGAGGACGACCACTCCGGTGCCGGGCGCGGTCTCGCGCAGCCGGGTGGCCGCTCTGATCCCTTCGTCACTCCACGTCGGAGGCATCCGGATGTCGGTGACGACGACGTCGGGCCGGTGCTCCTCGACCGCGGCGAGGAGCGTGTCGAGATCGCCGACCGCGGACACCACCTCGAGGTCGGGATACGTCTCGATCACCCGCTGGATGCCCTCGCGGACCAGCAAGGCATCGTCGGCGACGACGATCCGCACGGGCGCCGGCGACACGGATTCGACCACGGACGGAGGGTACTGGTAGACCCGAGCCGTCACCGGGATCCCGCGGCCGACAGCGGCAGGTAACCGCGCACGACTGTGCCCCCGCCCGGTGAGCTCGTCACCGACAACGTCCCACTGAAGGCGCCGACCCGGTCGCGCATGTTGACGAACCCGTGGCTGTTCCCGATCACCGACGGGTCGAACCCGGCGCCGTCGTCACGCACCTCGAACACCAGGACGTCGCCTTGCACGTCGACCCGCACCGCCACCTCGGCACCCTCGCCGGCGTGCTTTGCTGCGTTCTGCATTGCCTCCAGGCAGCAGAAATAGACCGCCGCCTCCACATTCGCGCCGAACCGCCGCTCCGTGCCGACATGTGCCGTGGTCGGCAGCGCCGCGCGGCTCGCCGCGTTGCGCAGCGCCTCACCCAGCCCGTGGTCGCGCAGCAAGGGCGGGTAGATCCCGTGCGCAAGCTCCCGCACCTGCGTCAGCGTCTCCTGAACGTCGCCGCGCAGCTGCTCGAGCAGCGAATCAACAGCAGCCGGGTCGCTGGCCGCCAGCTTGCGCGCCAGACCGAGCCGGACGGCCAACGCCACCAGGTGCTGCTGCGCGCCGTCGTGCAGGTCGCGCTCGATCTGCCGCCGCGACGCGTCGGCCGCTGACACGATCCGGGCGCGCGACTCCCGCACCTCGACCAGCTGGAGGGCGACGGCGGCCCGCAGGCCGGCATTGTCGAGCTCGGGCCGAGCCTCGACGACGGCAGCCTCGACCAGTTCGCGTGAGGTGTCGTTACCGTCGAACCCGACCCGTGCGATCGGTCGGTCGTGCCTGCGAAGCTCCACATCGGCCGCTCCGGGCTGCGCGGAGCGGCCGTTGCCGGTCACCCACTCGGCCCGGCCGCCGACCCAATAGGAAACCCGCAACGTCGGATCCGAGATAGCCCGCCGGAGGACGTCTTCTGGGGTGACGTCCGGGGAGGGATCGCGGACGTACCGCCGGATCACCTGAACGGCCTC
>DAIUDS010000155.1:0-4777 GCA_036845485.1 Jiangellaceae bacterium | reverse complement strand
ACGGCGAGTACGCAGCACGCCGGCGGGACTGCGTGGAGGCGGCCCGGCTGCTCGGCGTCCCTGCCCTCCGCGACGTCGAACTCGCGGACCTGGTCGCACTGCCGCCACACCTTCGGCGGCGCGCCGGACACGTCATCACCGAGAACACCCGGGTCCGCCGCGTGGTTTCCATGCTGGGAGGCGGGTCCGACCCGCGGTCGATCGGCCCGGTGCTGACGGCCTCGCACATCTCGCTGCGGGACGACTTCGAGGTGAGCGTCCCGGAGGTCGATACGGCCGTCGATGCTCTGCTCGAGGCGGGAGCGTACGGAGCGAGGATCACCGGGGGCGGCTTCGGCGGATGCGTGATCGCCCTGGTCGAGGACGCCGCCGTGGTCGCGTCGGTCACTGCCGTCGAAGCCATCTACACGGGCAGAGGCTTCGCCGCACCGTCGGCGTTCGTAGCAGTCCCCTCGGCCGGCGCCCGACGGCTAGACGCTTGACACCGACCGCTAGCTCTTCAGGGAGCCCGCCATCAGCCCGCTGATGAAATAGCGGCCGAGAATGATGTACACCACCAGGGTCGGGAACGACGTGATCAGTGCGCCGGCCATGCTCGCGGCGTAGTCGGTCAGCTGGCCGCCGGCCAGCGCGTTGAGCGCGATCGTCACCGGCCCGTTGCGGGTGTTGGACAGGAAGATCGCGAACAGGAAGTCGTTCCACACCGAGGTGAACTGCCAGATCAGCGTGACGACGAAGCCGGGCGCCGACAGCGGCAGGATGATCGAGGCATACGTCCGGATCATGCCGGCCCCGTCCACCCGGCCGGCCTCGATCAGGTCGGCGGGGATCGTCGTCGCGTAGTAGCCGCGGAAGATAAGCGTGCAGATCGGGATCCCATACACGACGTGGGCCAGGATCAGCGTCGGGATGCCGCTGGGCAGCCCGATGTCCAGCGTCAGCTGGCGCAGGGGAATCATCACCGCCTGGTACGGAATGAACATCCCGAACAGGAAAAGCGTGAACACCAGGTCGGCGTAGGGGAACCGCCATCGCGAGAGCACGAAGCCGTTGAGCGACCCGAGCACCGCGGCGATGATCGACGCCGGAATCGCCAGCGTGAACGTTCGCCACAACGAGGGACTGAGCGACTCCCACGCCAGCTTCCACGACTCCGTGGTCCAGGCGTCCGGCAGCGACCACGCGTTGGTGACACCGGTCTCGCTGGCAGGTTTGAGGCTGGTCACCAACAGCACGTAGACCGGTATGAAGACGACGATCACGAACAGCACCAGCAGCCCGTACCGCACCGTCCGGGCGGTCACGACCCTGGCCGGCGTGGACACGGCTCGGCGACGACCGGGTGTGGTCTGCGGCCGGCTGACGGTCTCGGTTGTCACCGGCCACGCTCCGCCCGTGCGTTCTGGACCAGGTAGGGGATGACCAGGAGCGCCACGATCACCAGGAGCACGATCGCGATGGCTGCGGCCTTGGCGTAGTCGCTGGTGAGCAGCGTCTGCCACATGTAGACGGAGGGCACCTCGGTGACGAACTGTGCGCCGGACACGGCCATGATCAGGTCGAACATCTTCATCGACATGTGACCGACGATGATCAGAGCCGACAACGCCACCGGCGAGAGCTGCGGGAAGATCACATGCCGGTAGAGCTGAAACTCCGTCGCGCCGTCCATGCGCGCCGCTTCGCGCAGTTCCGCGGGTATGCCGCGGAAGCCGGCCAGGAACAGCGCCATGATGTAGCCGGAGAGTTGCCAAATGGCTGGCAGGGCCATCGCGGCCATCCCCCAGGTCGGGTGCGACCACCATGGGTTCTGGAGGAAGTCCAGTCCGAGCATGCCGAACAGCGCGTTCAACCCGCCGGCGTTCTGGCCTTCGGCGCTGTTGAGCAGCCACCGCCACACCACACCGGAGGCGACGAACGAAACGGCCATCGGGAACAGGTAGATCGACCGGAAGAAACCCTCACCCTTGACGCCCTTCTCCAGCAGCAGAGCCCACAGCAGGCCGAAGAAGATCGTCCCGACGATGAACACGACGGTGAGCACCGCCAGGTTCCGCAGCGAGTGCAGGAACCTGTCGTCACTGAACAGGTTGCCGTAGTTCTCCGTACCGACGTAGTTCTCGGCCGGTCTGGCCGAGTGCCGGTCGGTCAGGGACAGGTTGATCGTCGAGCCGATGAGCCCGTAGACGAAGACCCCGATCGCGACGATCGACGGCGCCACGAGCAGCAGCCCGGGTCCCCACGTCTTGATCCGATGCCTCACACGAACTCCACAGCGTCGGAGGATGAGGTCGGTGCGAACGGTCGCGCCTGTTGATGCCCGCTGAGCCGGCATCGACAGGCGCGACCTCCCGCTCAGCCCATCTGGCTCTCGGCCGCGGCCACCAGCGCGTCCTGCAGCTGGCCCACGTCGCCACCGCTGCTGAACTGGCCGACCGCGGAGTTGACGGCGTCGCCCCAGCCGACCGGACCGGCCGAGCCGTGGGCCAGGGACGGGGCCAAGGTGTCCTGCGCCCAGTCCTCCATCGCCGACTGCTGGTACGGCGGGTAGTCAGCCGGATCAGCGTCGGTGCGGGCCGGGATCGAGCCCTTCGCGACGTTGAACTCGCGCTGCCCGTCGGCGCTGCCGACGACTTTCAGCCAGCACTTCGTGCCCTCCGGGTTGGGTGCACCCACCGGAAGGACAAACGAGTCTGCCAGCCACTGGTAAACGCCGTCGGTGCCGGGTGCCGGCCAGTAGACGTAGTCGTCCGGGGCGACCATGCCCTCGAGATCGAGGTTGGCGGCCACCCAGTCGCCCATCAGCGTGTACGCCGCCTGGCCGCCGGTGACGTAATTGAGTGCGTCCGGCCAGTCCAGGCTCTCCCGGTCGGCATTGGCGTAACCGAGCAGTTGGCCGTACTTCTCCAGCGCGCTGGTGACGTCACTGCTCGACCAGTCGCCGCCGTCGTACAGCTCGGCGTAAGCGTCGGGCCCGAGCTCGGCGATGAGCACGGCCTCCATCAGCATCGTCTGCGTCCAGGGTGCCGCGATCGCCAGCGGTGCCTCGATGCCCGACGCCCGCACCGTCTCGAGGTCGGCGAGCCAGGCGTCGACCGAGGCCGGTGCATCGGTCGACACGCCGGCACCCTCGAGCACGGCGGGGTTGGCCCACACGATGTTGGCCCGGTGGATGTTGGCCGGCACCGAGTAGATGGCGTCGTCGACGGTCAGGCTCTCGAGCAGGCCCTCCGGGAAGGCCTCGTTCAGGCCGAACTCGTCGTAGAGATCGCTGACGTCCTCGATCTGCCCGGCGTCGATGTAGTCGGTCAGCTCGGCACCCGCGTGAGCCTGGAACGTGTCAGGCGGCTCGTTGGTCTGCAACCGCGACGCGAGCACCTGCTTGGCGTTGCTGCCTGCGCCGCCGGCCACGGCACCGTTGACGAACTCGAAGTCCGGGCACTCCTGTTCGAAGACCGAGACCAGGCCGTCAAGACCGGCCTTCTCGCCACCGGCGGCCCACCAGGTGAAGACCTCGACCTCACCCGAGGCCTCACCGGTGGTGCCGCCGGTCTCTTCTTCGTCTCCGTCATCGCCGCCGCAGGCGGCCAGTGCAAGCCCAGCCACGGCGAGGCCGGCGATCCACGACGTTCGTCGCATGCGATGCCTCCTGCTTGGTGTCACCTCGGCTCCGAGGTGATCTCTGGCCGCGTGACCGCGGCAGGTCTCGATTGCTCGTGCGCGGACCCGAAAGCCCGTCCGTCCGAACCCTGGCCCGGGAGGCCGCTGACGTCAAGAGGTGAAGGCAAAGTTCTCCTGATCGTGTCCACCCCTTCAGCCGAGCGCGTCGACCGCTCCCGCCGGTACGGGCGTCAGCGCGCCGTCCGCGGCCGGGTCGGCCTCCTGCAGGACGAGAGCCAGCGCGCCCAGAACCTGGGCGCGGTCCCCGAGCGTGCTGCAGACGACGTCTGCAACCGCCGCCGCGCTGGCGATCGCGAACCGACGCACCACGTCGCGCAGCGGATCGAGAAGCAGATCCCCGGCGCCGGCGAGGTCCCCGCCGATCACGACCTTCTGCGGATTGAGCAGGTTTGCCAGGTTTGCCACCGCCACCCCCATGTGGCGGCCGACGTCCTCGATCACGCGCTGGCAGCCGACGTCACCGTCCAGCGCCATCCGGATCACGTCACCGATCGTGAGATTCGGACCGTGGCTCTGCTCGAGCAGCCCGAGGATCACCGGGATGGACGCGAACGTCTCCAGGCATCCTCGGTTGCCGCAACGGCAAATCCGTCCGCTCTCGTCGATCGTGGTGTGACCGATCTCGCCCGCGGTCCCGGTGACGCCGCGGTGCAGGCGCCCGTTGATGACCAGGCCGGCGCCGATCCCGCTCGCGATCTTGATGTAGCCGACGTTCTGCTGGCCTCGGGCACACCCCCACACGACCTCCGCGAGGGCGCCGAGATTGGCGTCATTGTCGACCTGGACCGGAAGCCCCAGCCGCTCGCCGACCGCCTCGGCCGGCCGCACGCCCACCCATTCCGGCAGGATCGTGCTGGCACCGATCTGCCCGGACCGGGAATCGATCGGTCCCGGGATCCCGACGCCCACGCCCACGACCGAGGACCGGTCCGCGCCGGCCTTGTCCAGCAGTGTCGAGACCAGTCCGGCGGCCACCTCGATGCCATGCTCCGCGCGATGTTGGGGCGGGAGCGGCACGTGGTCCTCGGCGAGGACCTCGTGCGCCAGGTCGGCGACGGCCACCCGCAGGTGGGTCCGGCCGAAGTCGACGCCGACG
>DAIUDS010000154.1:0-4830 GCA_036845485.1 Jiangellaceae bacterium | reverse complement strand
AGCTTGCGGCGCATCGTGGGTGAGAGGTCGGCCGTCGGATCGTCCACGGCGGCGAGCAAGCCGTCGATGTCACCGAACCGGGTGACCAATGTCGCGGCCGTCTTGTCGCCGATGCCGGGTACACCGGGCAGGCCATCGCTCGGGTCACCGCGCAGGGTCGCGAACGCCGCATACGAGCGGCCGGGAATGGCGTACTTGGCGGTGACGGCGGCCTCGTCGACGACCTCATGCCTGCCGACGCCACGCGCCGTGTAGAGCACGCGCACCTCGCGTGCGTCGTCGACGACCTGGAAGAGGTCACGGTCGCCGGTGACGACGTCGACCGGTCCGCGATCCCGTGCGGCCAGGGTGCCGATCACGTCGTCGGCCTCGAACCCGGACACGCCCACGCGGGCCATGCCGAGTGCGTCGAGGACCTCGAGGATGATGGGCACCTGTGCCTCGAGCGCCGCAGGGACCTGCTCGATGTTGCGGGCGGCGTTGGCGAGGCGGTGGGCCTTGTAGGACGGGACAGCCGCCACCCGGAAGGCGGGTCGCCAGTCGGCATCGAGACAAGCCACGAGCCGGCCAGGGGACCGGACGGTGACCAGCCGGGCGATGAAGTCGAGCAGGCCTCGGACCGCGTTGACCGGCGTACCGTCAGGAGCGGTGATCGACTCGGGGACGCCGAAGAAGGCCCGGAAGTACAACGAGGCGGTGTCGAGAAGCATCAGGCGGCTCACGAACCGTGAGCCTGCCATGTGCTGCCGACTTGGGTTCCGTCCCGACCCTTCCGCCGCTCAGGAGGGGTCGGGCCTCTCGCCTGGCTCGTCCTCCGTGTCCGGCGTGTCGGCCTCGGCGAGGACGGCGTAGAGGTCGCGTGTCGTCGAGCCCAGAATCTCGCGCACCCGGTCCAGTTGGGCCGGCGAACCGGCCCGATAGACCTGCATCGCAGCCATTCCCACCTGCATCATCGCCCACCGCATGTCGGCGACGTCCTCGGTGTGTGATCCGGAGAACGGGTGCCAGAACTGCTCGAGCTCAGTGCGGTTCTCTTCGACATAGCGGGTGCCCTCGTCTGTGAGGTGGACGACCCTGCGCCCCTCATCGGTCTCGAACCGGACCAGGCCCTGGTCCTCCAGGAGCTGCAGCGCGGGGTAGACCGAGCCAGGGCTGGGCTTCCACATCCCAGAGCTGCGGTCGGTGATCTCCTGGATGATCTGGTAGCCGTGCATGGGCGACTCCGCGAGCAGGGCGAGGATCGCGGTTCGGACGTCCCCGCGCCCTCGGCGCGGACCGCGTGGCCCGAAGTGACCCGGTCCCTCGAACGGGAACCGTCCTGGTGGAAAGCGACGGCCGAAGTCACCGGGGCCGAACCCACCGGGCCCGAACCCTCCGAAGGGGAACCCACCTTCGGGGCTGGAACCGCGACCACGTCCACGGCCATGCCGCCGCGGGCGGCCCGGCCGGCCTTCCTGGGCCATCCAGGCCCGAAGCCGCCCGAATTCGCCCGGGCCCATCGCATAGGCCGTCATCAGCATCACCATCTCGCTCGTTGTCGAACGTACGTCGATACGTTGACGATATATCGTCGAGTGTCGCACTGCAAGGGTGGCGGGCGGCGACGCGACGCTACGCTCAGCTCCGTGACTGCTGATCGCCTATCTCGGGTCCGCAGTGCTGCAGCCGAGGCTGGCCTCGATGCCCTTCTCGTCACACCGGGTCCGGACCTGCGATACCTGACCGGTTACAACGCGATCGCCCTCGAGCGGCTGACCTGCCTGGTGCTTCCGACGGGCGCAGACCCACTACTGGTCGTACCCGCGCTCGAGCGTCCGGCCGCCGAGGCGTCGCCGGCCGGCGCCCTGGGATTGGAGATCGTCGACTGGCAGGAGACCGACGATCCGGTCGGGCTCGTCACCAAGATGCTGCCGACGGCCCGGCGAGTCGCAGTCGATGACCACATGTGGGCTGAGAAGGTGCTGCGTTTCCGCGCCGCCATGCCCGAGGTCGAGCAAGTCGTGGCCGGACCGGTCCTGCGCGAGCTGCGGATGCGTAAATCCCCGGAGGAGGTCGACGCGCTGCGCGAGGCGGCGGCGGCGATCGACCGCGTCCACGCACGCATGGACGAGTGGCTCCGTGTCGGGCGCACCGAGCGCGAGGTCGGACGCGACATTGCGGACGCGATCATCGCGGAGGGTCACGTGCGGGTCGACTTCGTCATCGTCGCGTCCGGCCCCAGCGGTGCCAGCCCGCACCACGAGAACAGCGACCGGGTGATCGAGGCAGGCGACCCCGTCGTCGTCGACATCGGGGGGACGACCGACCTGGGCTATTGCTCAGACGAAACCCGGACCTACGCCGCTGGCGAGCCGCCGGGCGAGTTCGTCGAAGCATACGAGGCCCTGCAGCGGGCGCAGGAGGCCGCCGTCGAGCAGGTGCGTCCCGGGGTCACCGCCGAGTCGGTGGATGCCGCGGCGCGTGCCATCCTGTCCCGAGCCGGCCTGGGGGAATACTTCGTCCACCGCACCGGCCACGGCATCGGGCTGGAAACCCACGAAGAGCCGTACATCGTGACCGGCAACACCAGGCGGCTCGAGCCGGGTATGGCGTTCTCGATCGAACCCGGCTTCTACCTGCCGGGACGGTACGGCGCTCGGATCGAGGACATCGTCGTGACGACACAGGCCGGTGTCGAGCGGCTCAACCTACGGCCGCACGAGCTACTCCTGCTCGAGGCCTAGCAGTCTCACGGCGGTCAGGTCAGGACCTCGAGCGCCATGTCGACGTCGGCCTCGGTCGTGTAGATGTGGAAGGACGCCCGGAGCCGCCCACTCCGTACGGCCGCCCGGACGCCGGCTGCCTCCAGCCGCGCCTCTGCGTCGGGGACGTCGACGGACACGATCGCCGAATCGCCCGCGCGAAGGCCTAGCCCGCTGCGGAACCGGTTCGCCAAGCCGACGTCGTACGCACCGATCTCCTCGACGCCGACCTGTTCGATCAGCTCCAGAGCAGGCGCGGTGCCCACCCAGCTGAACCAGCCGGGGGAGAGGTCCAACCGCCGAGCGTCCGATGCCAGTCGCAGCGGCGGACCGTAGTACGACGTGTGTGGATCGTCCCCGGCCCACCAGTTGGCCTGAGCTGGAACGATGCGTTCACGCGACGCCGGCGTCGTGACCATGAAGGCAGTTCCACGAGGCGACAGCAGCCATTTGTAGGTCCCGCACACCAGGGCGTCCACTCGGGTCGCGTCGACCGGCAGCCAGCCGCACGCCTGAGTGGCGTCGACCACGGTCAGAGCAGTGGCGGCCGCTGCGGCATCGAGGATCGCGTCGAGGTCGGCCACCTCCCCGGTCGCGGACTGGACAAGGCTGAAGGCCACGACGTCCGTGCCGACGTCGACGTTCTGCGCGAGCGTGGCCGCCGGCACGGCCCGTACCTCGACACCGCGCGACGCCTGGGCCATCCACGGGAACACGTTCGACGTGAACTCCTCATCTGGCACCAGCACCCGCGCTCCCGCGGGCAGGGATGCGGCGATCAGGGCGACGAGCTGGGACACCTGCGCGCCGGTGGTCACATCTGAGACCTGCGCGCCGACCAGCCGGGCGAAAACCTCGCGAGCGCGGTTGGTCGCCTCGCCCCACGCCTCCCACGACCCCCGTCCGACCCGCCAATCGGCGAGGGCCTCCTGCAGCGCATCCCACGCCGGCCACGGGGGCAGGCCGTAGCTGGCCGTGTCGAGCCAACCGGGCTGGGGGTCGAACAGGCTCCGTGCCTTCGCGATTTCCACGGCGACATGCTGCCACCGGCACGCGACGTACACCCCCTAGGGTGTGCGGGATGGAGGAGATCGACCGCCAGATCGTCGACCTGCTCGCTCGCGACGGGCGGATGAGCTTCACCGATCTGGGCAAAGCCACCGGTCTGTCCACGTCCGCCGTGCACCAGCGAGTACGCCGGCTGGAGCAGCGGGGTGTGATCCGCGGTTACGCGGCCATCGTCGCCTACGACTCCATCGGCCTACCGCTCACGGCGTTCGTCTCGATCAAGCCGATCGACCCCAGCGAGCCCGACGATGCGCCGGAGCGGCTGGCCGGCATCACCGAGATCGAGGCATGTCACTCGGTCGCGGGGGATGAGAGCCACATCCTCAAGGTGCGGGTCGCCCGGCCCGGCGACCTGGAGGACCTGCTGGCACGGATCAGGGCGGCGGCCAACGTGTCGACCCGGACCACGGTCGTCCTCTCGACGCCGTACGAGGCCCGGCCACCGGCCAACGGCCAGTCTGGCGCAGCCTGAGGCGGAGCACTGCCGGCGCGGTTGTCGAGACCGCGACGGTGGTGATCACTCGAAGGCGGCGATTCCGGTGAGAGCCTGGCCGATGACGAGCTGGTGGACCTCGGAGGTGCCCTCGTAGGTGAGCACGGACTCGAGGTTGCTTGCGTGACGTAGCACGGGGTACTCGAGGGTGATTCCGTTCGCGCCCAGGATCGTCCGGCAGGTGCGCGCGATCGACAGCGCCTCGCGGACGTTGTTCAGCTTGCCGAGGCTCACCTGGCTAGAACTGAGCCTGCCACCGTCCTTGAGGCGGCCGATGTGCAGGGCCAGCAGGAATCCCTTCTGCAGCTCCAGCGCCATGTCGGCCAGCTTGGCCTGGGTGAGCTGGAACGACGCAAGGGGCCGGTCGAACACCTCACGGTCGATCGAGTACGAGATCGCCGCTTCGAGGCAGTCCCGCGCCGCACCGAGGGCCCCGAAAACGATCCCGAACCGGGCCTCGTTCAGGCAGGACAGCGGCCCCCGCAGGCTCGACACCTCGGGCAGCACCGCATCGGCGGGAACTCGAAC
>DAIUDS010000153.1:0-4921 GCA_036845485.1 Jiangellaceae bacterium | reverse complement strand
GGGCAGACCCGCGACGGGGACGGTGCGACCAGCGTCGTGCCGACGGCCACGCAGCCCGACGAGCCCCCACCCGAGCCCCCGCCGCACACGCCGTTGCCCCAGCGCGTGGAGCAGCTGGCCCTGTCCGGCGACATCACCTACACGCTCCCGTCCAGCGACGCGCTGCGTCAGGGAAGCCCGCACCGGGCTCGCTCGGCCGCCTCCGACGAGGTCGTCACCGCGCTGACCGAGGTTCTCGAGCAGTTCGAGATCGATGCGCAGGTCACCGGCTACACCCGAGGGCCGACGGTCACGCGGTACGAGGTCGAGCTGGGCAACGCGGTCAAGGTCGAGCGCGTCGTCGGGCTGTCGAAGAACATCTCGTACGCCGTGGCGAGCGCCGAGGTGCGGATCCTCTCGCCGATCCCGGGTAAGTCCGCGATCGGCATCGAGATCCCGAACACCGACAAGGAGACCGTCAGCCTGGGCGACGTCCTGCGGGCGCCCGTTGCCCGCAAGGACCACCATCCGATGGTCGTCGGCCTCGGCAAGGACGTCGAGGGCGGCTTCGTCGTCGCGAACCTGGCGAAGATGCCGCACGTGCTCATCGCGGGTGCGACGGGGTCGGGCAAGTCGAGCTGCATCAACTCTCTGATCACGTCGATCCTCATGCGCTCGACGCCCGACGAGGTGCGCATGATCCTCGTGGACCCCAAGCGGGTCGAGCTGACGGCGTACGACGGCATCCCGCACCTGATCACGCCGATCATCACGCACCCGAAGAAGGCCGCCGAGGCGCTGCAGTGGGTCGTGCGCGAGATGGACATGCGCTACGACGACCTCGCCCACTTCGGCTTCCGGCACCTCGACGACTTCAACAAGGCGGCCCGGTCCGGCCGGCTCAAGCCGCCGGCGGGCAGCGAGCGCACGATCGCGCCGTACCCGTACCTGCTCGTCATCGTCGACGAGCTGGCAGACCTGATGATGGTCGCGCCCCGCGACGTGGAGGATGCGATCGTGCGGATCACCCAGCTCGCCCGTGCCGCGGGGATCCACCTGGTGCTGGCGACCCAACGGCCGTCGGTCGACGTGGTCACCGGCCTGATCAAGGCCAACGTGCCCTCCCGGCTCGCGTTCGCCACGTCGTCGCTGGCCGACTCGCGGGTGATCCTGGACCAGAACGGCGCGGAGAAGCTGGTCGGGCAGGGCGACGGCCTGTTCCTGCCGATGGGCGCAAGCAAGCCGGTGCGCATCCAGGGCGCCTGGGTCACCGAATCGGAGATCCACGCCGTTGTCCGGCACTGCAAGAGCCAGCTGCAGCCGTCGTACCGCGAGGACGTCACCGCGCCCGTGGCGGCCCGGCGCGAGGTCGACGAGGACATCGGTGACGACCTCGACCTGCTGTGCCAGGCGGCCGAGCTGGTGATCACCACGCAGTTCGGCTCGACCTCGATGCTCCAGCGCAAGCTGCGTGTCGGTTTTGCGAAGGCGGGACGGCTGATGGACCTGATGGAGAGCCGCGGCATCGTCGGCCCGTCCGAGGGATCCAAGGCGCGTGACGTGCTGATCAAGCCCGACGAGCTCGACGAGGTCGTCGACGCCCTACGGGGCGGGTGACGGCGCGGTGGCCGGCACGGAAGGCTGTCTGACGTGGCGCACGCGCGGGTCGGGATCTCGGGGTGGAGGTACCCGCCCTGGCGCGGCGTCTTCTACCCGTCCGGGCTCGCCCAGCGCCGTGAACTGGAGTACGTCGCGGATCGGCTGTCCACGGTCGAGATCAACGGGTCGTTCTACTCGCTGCAGCGGCCGTCCAGCTTCCAGAGCTGGTTCGCGCAGACGCCGGACGACTTCGTCTTCACGGTCAAGGGTGCGCGCTTCATCACCCACATGAAGAAGCTGGCCGACGTGCAGACTCCGCTGGCCAACTTCTTCGGTTCCGGTGTGCTCGCCCTGGAGCACAAGCTCGGCCCGGTGCTGTGGCAGCTGCCGCCGATGCTGCCGTTCGACGCCGACCGCCTGGAAGCGTTCTTCCACCAGCTGCCCCGGAGCACGGCCGAGGCCGCGCGGCTGGCGGAGGGCCACGACGCACGCCTGCGCGACGGCGCGTGGACCACGACGCTGGCCGATCGCCCGCTGCGGCACGCCGTCGAGGTACGGCATCCCAGCTACCGGGAGGCCGCCTTCGTGGAGCTGCTGCGGCGGCACGACATCGGCCTCGTCGTGGCGGACACGGCCGGCAAGTGGCCGTACATGGAGGACCTCACCTCGGACTTCGTGTACGTGAGGCTGCACGGCGACCAAGAACTCTACGTCAGCGGATACGACGACCGCTCTCTCGACTCGTGGGCCGCGAAGGTGTGTTCGTGGGTCGCAGGCGGACGCGACGTCTACGTCTACTTCGACAACGACGTGAAGGTCCGCGCACCGGTCGACGCGATCGCGCTGGCGCAGCGGCTGCGTGACGTCGCGCCCACGACGTGACGACGGGTACCCGGCGCGCGGAAACACCGGATACCCGCCGTGATCAGATGTCGACTGCTTGGTCAGCCCTCCCGGGGCACCTGCCCACGCCACGCGCCAGTTTCGGTGCCGCGCGACTCGATGAACTCCTTGAAGTTCTTCATGTCACGCTCCGCGGCCCTGGAGACGATGCCGGTCTTCTCACCGACGGTCTCGGCGAAGCCTGACGGGTCCATCTCCAGCTGGAGCATGACCCGGGTCGTCGAGTCGTCGATCTTGTGGAAGGTGACGACACCGGCTTGGTCCACCTCACCGGTGGCGCGCCAGGCGATCCGGTCGTCGGGAGTCTGCTCGGTGATCTCGGCGTCGAACTCGCGTTCGACTCCAGCGATCTTGACCTTCCAGCGCAGATGCCGGTCGTCGAGCTGCCGCACGGATTCGACGTCGGCCATGAACTTCGGGAACTCCTCGAACTGAGTCCATTGATCGTAGGCCGTCCGGATCGGAACGTGCACGTCGACGGACTTCTCTGCGGTTGCCATCAGCGCTCCTCTCTTGGCGTCCTAACCTGGTCCACGTACCCGGCGGCCCGAGCCCGAAACGACCACCGTCGAATGCGCGGAAGGCGTCGACGTGCGAGGCTTCCGGGACATGAGCACGAACTCGGTCGCCATCGTGACGCTCGGCTGCGCGCGCAACGAGGTGGACTCCGAGGAGCTCGCCGGGCGGCTTCACCAGGACGGCTTCCGGCTGGTCGACGACCCGGCCGCCGCCGAGACCGTGCTGGTCAACACCTGCGGCTTCGTCGAGCAGGCGAAGAAGGACTCCGTCGACTCGCTGCTCGCCGCGGCCGACCTCAAGTCCGGCGAGTCGACCCGGTCGGTGGTGGCCGTCGGGTGCCTCGCCGAGCGCTACGGAGCCGAGTTGGCGGCCGAGCTCCCGGAGGCCGACGCCGTCCTCGGGTTCGACGACTACGACGACATCGGCGTACGGCTGCGTGCCGTGCTCGGCGGAGCACGGCACGCGTCCCACACGCCGCGGGACCGACGCCGCCTGTTGCCGCTGGCGCCCGCGGCCCGGCAGCCGCCGGCCGTGGACCTGCCACCCGGTGTGGCACCGGCCTCCGGTCCGCGTGCCGTACGGCTGCGGCTCGACGGCGGGCCGGTGGCTCCGCTGAAGCTGGCCGGCGGCTGCGACCGGCGATGCACGTTCTGCGCCATCCCCAGCTTCCGCGGCGCGTTCGTCTCACGGCGTCCCGCCGACCTGCTGTCCGAGGCACGGTGGCTGGCCGGTCAGGGCGTGCGGGAGCTCTTCCTGGTCAGCGAGAACTCCACGTCGTACGGCAAGGATCTGGGCGACCTGCGGCTGCTGGAGACGCTGTTGCCGGAGCTGGCCGGTGTCGACGGGATCGAGCGCGTGCGGGTGTCGTACCTGCAGCCGGCCGAGATGCGACCGTCGCTGGTCGAGGCGCTCGCCGGCACCGATGGCGTCGCGCCGTACTTCGACCTCTCCTTTCAGCACGCCAGCGCACCGGTGCTGCGGCGAATGCGGAGGTTCGGGTCGCGCGATGCCTTCCTCGGCCTGCTCGGCCAGGTCCGCGAACTGGCACCCGACGCGGGGGTCCGGTCCAATGTCATCGTCGGGTTCCCCGGTGAGACCGAAGGCGACCTCGCCGAGCTGGAGTCCTTCCTCGAGCAGGCAAGGCTGGACGTCGTCGGAGTGTTCGGCTACTCCGACGAGGACGGCACAGAGGCCGCCACCTTCGAGGGCAAGCTCCCACCGGACGAGGTGGCCGACCGGGTCGGCCGGATCTCCGCCCTGGTCGACGAGCTGGTCACGGAGCGGGCCGAGGATCGCATCGGGGAGTGGGTCGATGTTCTGGTCGAGTGCGTCGACGGTGACGGGGTCGAGGGTCGCGCCGCACACCAGGGCCCCGAGGTCGACGGGACGACCACGGTGCGCGGCGCGCGGGCCCGGGTCGGTGACGTTCTTCGGGCCCGGGTCACCGCGACCGATGGCGCCGACCTGGTCGCCGACAAGGCCTGACGGCGACCTACTCGGCGCCCCCGTACGCTGAGCGCGTGCCCGTCCCCGAGCCATCGGAGCCGCGGCCCAGCGCGTGGAACGTGGCCAACGGCCTGACGGTCCTGCGGCTGTTCATGGTGCCGCTCCTCGGCTGGTTGCTTCTGCGCGAGGACGGCACCGACGAGCTGTCCCGGGTGGGCGCCTTCCTGACGTTCTCGGTCGCCCTGGTGACCGATCGTGTGGACGGCGAGCTCGCCCGCCGGCGGGGCATGGTCACCGACTTCGGCAAGATCGCCGACCCGATCGCGGACAAGGCACTGACCGGGACCGCGTTCGTGGGTCTGTCGCTGCTGGGTGAGCTGCCGTGGTGGGTGACCGTGGTCGTGCTCGCACGCGAGCTCGGCGTCACCGCCCTGCGGCTGGTCGTCATCCGGCACGGCGTACTGCCGGCCGGCCG
>DAIUDS010000152.1:0-5057 GCA_036845485.1 Jiangellaceae bacterium | reverse complement strand
GCGGACGAAGCGGGCCGCTTTCTCCGCGGAAGTCGAGTCCAGGCAACCACCGAGCCGGAGCGGATTGTTGGCGATCACGCCCACGGTGCGTCCACCCAACCGGCCGAGTGTCGTGGTGATGTTCGGAGCCCAACGCGGATGCAACTCGAGCGCCGAGCCGTGGTCGAGGAGTTCGGCGACCAGTGGGTGCACGTCGTAGGCCCGACGAGCCGACTCCGGCAGCAGGGCACCGAGGTCGCGGTCCTCGACCGACTCGACCGACAGCGCTCCCTGGGCACCGAGCAGCGCGGCCAGCCGGCGGGCCTCGTCGATTGCCTCGCCCTCGGTGCTCGTCACGACGTGCACGACGCCGGACCGGCGGCCGTGCGGCTCGGGCCCACCGAGCCGCAGCATGTCGACGTCCTCGCCGGTGACCGATCGGACGACGTCGGGACCGGTTACGAACACTCTGCCCTCGGGACCGAGGACGACGATGTCGGTGAGTGCCGGACCGTATGCGGCGCCACCGGCAGCAGGCCCGAGCACGACCGAGATCTGTGGGATGCGCCCGGATGCGCGGGTCATGATCGCGAAGATCTGGCCGACCGCATGCAGTGACAGCACGCCTTCGGCGAGCCGGGCACCGCCGGAGTGCCAGAGCCCCACGACCGGAGCGCCCGCGGCGATCGCATGTTCATACGCGTCGACCACCACGCGGCAGCCGTCGTTCCCCATCGCTCCACCCATGACCGTGGCGTCGGAACAGAAGGCGACGACGGGCGCGCCGTCGACGGACCCCTTCGCGGCGAGCATGCCGCTGCCGTCGTCGGGTCCGAGCAGTTTGACACTGCCCTCGTCGAAGAAGGCGGCGAGCCGGTGGTTCGGATTGCGCGGATCTTCCTCCCGGGGCAGCTTCGCCGGACGAGCAGCGGCAGGTAGTGATTCGACAGTGGTCATCACACGCTCCGGAAGGCCAGGGCGACGTTGTGCCCGCCGAACCCGAACGAGTTGTTCAGGGCGGCCAGCGTGCCGTCGCCGAGCGGACGTGACTCACCGCAGACGATGTCGAGCCCGATCTCGTCGTCGAGGTCGTCGACATTGATCGTCGGCGGAGCGGTGCGGTGGTACAGGGCCAGTACGACCGCGATCGACTCCACGGCGCCGGCACCCCCGAGCAGGTGCCCGGTCATGGACTTGGTCGAGGTCACGGCAACGTTGCCGGCTGCGTCGCCGAGCGCGATCCGGATCGCCAGCGCCTCCGCGATGTCGCCGACCGGCGTCGACGTGGCGTGGGCATTGAGATGCCGGATGTCGGCCGGCTCCAGGTCGCCGTCATCGAGGGCGTTGCGCATCGCCTTGATGGCCCCGGCACCCGACGGGTCGGGCTGGGCGATGTGGTGCGAGTCGGCGCTGATCCCGGCGCCGGCTAGCTCGGCGTAGATGCGCGCGCCGCGCGCCTCGGCGTGTTCAGCGGATTCCAACACGATCATGCCGGCGCCCTCGCCGAGGACGAATCCGTCGCGTCCCTTGTCGTAAGGACGGCTCGCTCGCTCCGGCTCGTCGTTGCGCTTCGACAGCGCCATCATGTTGGCGAACGCGGCCAACGGCAGTGGGTGGATGACAGCTTCGGTGCCACCGGCGACGACGATGTCCGCACGGCCGTGCCGGATCATGTCCAGCCCGTAGGACAGTGCCTCCGCGCCCGAGGCGCAGGCGCTGACCGGTGTGTGCACGCCGGCCCGGGCGCCGAACTCCAGACCCACGTATGCCGCGGGACTGTTAGGCATGAGCATCGGGATCGCCAGCGGGGACACCCGGCGTGGGCCGGAATCGAGCAGCACGTCGTAGTTGGACAACAGGGTGGTGAGGCCGCCGATGCCCGACGCGCACACCACGCCCAGCCGGTCGCCGTCGACCTCCTCGCGGTCCAGGCCGGCGTCGGACCACGCCTCCTTGCCGGCGATGACGGCGAACTGCCCGGAGCGGTCCAGCCGGCGCGCCTGGACCCGCGGGAGCATCTCGTCGGGCTCGACTGCCACCCGTGCGGCGATGCGCACGGGAAGCTCGGCCGCCCAGTCCTCGGTGAGGGCCCGGACGCCCGAGCGGCCTGCCACGAAGGATTCCCAGGTGGTCGCGACGTCGCCCCCGACGGGCGTGGTCGCGCCGAGCCCGGTGATGACGACACGAGTCCGGGTGGCTGTCATGGCCTCAGGAACCCTGCCTCTCGATGAAGGCCACGGCGTCGCCGACGGTTGCGAGGTTCTTCACCTCGTCGTCCGGGATCTTCACGCCGAATTTCTCCTCGGCGGCGACGATCACCTCGACCATCGACAGTGAGTCGATGTCCAGGTCGTCGGTGAACGACTTGTCGAGCTGGACGTCTGCCGCGGGGACGCCGGCGATCTCGTTGACGATGTCGGCGAGGCCGCTGCGGATCTCCTCGGTACTGGCCATCTGGGCTTCTCCTTGGTGGGGTGGGTGTGGAGCGGGGCTGGGTCAGGGGATGCGAACGACCTGGGCCGCGTAGACCAGGCCGGCGCCGAAGCCTATGAGCAGGGCAAGGTCGCCGCTCTTGGCCTGGCCGGTCTCGAGCAGGCGCTCGATCGCGAGCGGGATCGACGCTGCGGAGGTGTTGCCCTGCTCGACGATGTCGCGGGCGGTCACGACCGACTCCGGCAACTTTAGAGCACGCGCCATGGCATCGGTGATCCGCATGTTGGCCTGGTGTGGGACGAACACGTCGAGTTCGTCGGGTGTGATCCCTGCGGCGTCGATGGCCTCCTTGGCAACCTTGGCCATCTCGTAGACGGCCCAGCGGAAGACCGCGTTGCCTTCCATGGTCAGGTGTGGGATCCGGGGGCCGTCCGGTGCGAAGAGGGCCTCCCGCCACTCCTCGCGCTGGCGGATCAGGTCGAGGTGCTGGCCGTCCGAGCCCCAGACCACGGGGCCGATCGCCGGCACGTCGGACGCGCCGACGATGGCCGCGCCCGCGCCGTCGGCGAACAGGAAGGCGGTCGAGCGGTCGTACTGGTCGGTGAGGTCCGAGAGCCTCTCCACGCCGATGACCAGGACGTGGCCGGCCGTGCCCCCACGCACCATGTCGGCGGCCAGCGACACGCCGTAGCAGAACCCGGCGCACGCAGCCGAGATGTCGAATGCCGCGGCGCGGCTGGTGCCGATCTTGTGGGCGATCTCGGCTGCGGCCGATGGCGTCTGGTAGAGGTGTGTGACGGTCGCGACGATGACGCAGTCGATCTGGTCCGGCGTCACCCCGGCATGGGCCAGCGCCTTGCCGGCAGCGGAGAGGCTCATCGCGACGACGCTCTCCTCCTCGTTGGCCCAGCGCCTGCTGGCGATGCCGGACCTGGTGCGGATCCACTCGTCGGAGGAGTCGATCTGGGCGATGATCTCGGCATTGGGCACCACCCGAGCCGGCCGGTAGCCGCCTATGCCGAGGATCTTGGCCTCGCGGGTCCGGAGGTTGGTTCGGATCGTCGCGCTCATGCGCCCACCGCCTCCTGATGCGACTCCGGATGGAGCCGGACGAGCGGCTGGCCGGGCGCAACCGGGTCACCGTCTTCCACGAGCCACTCGATCACCGTGCCGCCGTGCGCCGCCGTGACGTCCAGGGAGTCGCGCAGGGAGTTGACCGTGCCGACCAGGTCGCCCGCGCCGAGCCGGGCGCCGACGCGGACGCGTGCCGCGGTGAACGTGCCCTTCATCGGCGCGACGACCAGCCGCCAGGTCGGGTGGGCGTTGAGGTGGCTGGCCTGGCCGTGCATCTCGACGAAGGCGCGGGCGTCGTCGAGCTGGTCCGGGGTCTTGAGTGCGAAGGTCTCGACGCCCGGCATCGCCCGCTTGGCCAGGCCGGTCAGCGTGCCCGCCGGCGGCACCTCCAGCAACCCGGTGACGCCGAGGTCGGTCATGGTCTGCTGGCACAGATCCCATCGCGCGGGGTTGGCGACCTGGCCCACCAGGCGGGCGAGAACCTCGCGGCCGTCGTGGACGACCCGGCCGTCCCGGTTGGACAGGAGCCGGGTTCGGGGGTCGTGGGTGCTGATGGCCCGGGCGTGCCGGCTCAGGGTCTCGACGGCCGGTGCCATGTGCCGGGTGTGGAAGGCGCCGGCGACGGAGAGCGGGCGCAGCCGGGCGCCGGCAGGCGGCTCGGCAGCCAGCGCCTCGAGTTGGTCGAGCGTTCCAGCCGCGACGATCTGGCCGCCGCCGTTGACGTGGGCGGGGTCCAGGTGGTGCTTCTCCAGCGTGGCGAGGACGTCGTCGGGATCGCCGCCGAGAATCGCGGTCATGCCCGAGGGGGTCGCGGCGGAGGCCTCGGCCATCGCGCGGCCCCGTTCGCGGGCGAAGACCATGGCCTGCTCGGCGGTGATGACGCGCACACCGGCGGCAGCGGTGATCTCACCGACGCTGTGGCCTGCGGCAACGCCCACCTTGCCGAAGGCGTCACCGGGCTGAGGGAAGAGCGTCAGCGCACCGAGCATGCCTGCGGCGACGAGCAGGGGCTGAGCGACGGCGGTGTCGCGGATCGTCTCCGCGTCGGCCTCCGTGCCGTAGTGCGCGAGGTCGATCCCGGCCACGGCGGAGAGCCAGTGGATCCGAGCCTCGAACGCGGGATCATCCAGCCACGGTGCGAGGAAGCCGGGTGTTTGAGCCCCTTGACCCGGAGCAACGATGGCCAGCACCCCTCTAGCCTCGCGGCTACCGGCCCGTACGTTCGCCGAGACCAGTCACAAGGACGTTGTGCCAGCGTTGGAGGGTTCTCACAATTGGCACGGTTGTCTCACGCCCTGGTCGAGGGCGGGAACAGACGCCCCAGGGTGAGCGCGAGACGCAGGGTGTAGGCATCGCGCGGATTCGCCGGTGTCAGCCCCGAGAGTTCGACCACCCGGCGTAGCCGATAGCGCACGGTGTTCGGGTGCACGAACAGCAGCCGCGCCGCGGCCTCGACGGAGCCGCCGCTCTCGAGGTAGGCGGCCAGCGTGTCGACCACCACGGGTCCGGTCTCCGCGATCGGCTCGTATACGTGGGCCACCAGGGCGCGCCGGGCATGGCCGTCGCCGGCG
>DAIUDS010000151.1:0-5129 GCA_036845485.1 Jiangellaceae bacterium | reverse complement strand
TCGGTCTCGACGACGTTCGGCGGCGTGCCTCTCGTGTGCCGCGGGCCCTCGACGCATTGGACCGCCGCGTACGGCGGGACGCGCACCTCGACGGTTCGGCCCGGCACCTTTTCTGCCAGGACGTCCAGCAGGGAGCGGACGGCCATCCGCTCGGTGTCCCGCGGCACCGTCGGCGATTCGACACCGGGGACGGAGAGGGCAAGGTCGTCCGCATGAACGGCGAGCTCGACGGCCCGCGTCACAAGGAAGTCACCGAGCCGGATCGGGCCCCGCCGGCCGACCACGACCGGATTACCGGGACCGAGGCGTTCCACGTTCGCGACAGCCACCGCGAACCTCTCGTCCAGAGCGGCGACAGACTCCCCGGCCTCCGCCTGGGCGCGGGTCTTGGCGTCGATCGAGTCGGCTCCGGCAGCGTACGTCGACATGTACTGGGCGACAGTCAGAGCACGCTCGCCATGCCGGGCAGGCTGCAAGGCGGTGATCGAGTCGGCGGTCAGGACGAGGTGGGCCGCCAGGTGTGCGACGGTCCATCCGGGGAGCACGCTCGGCAGCGACAGGACGTCGGCCGGCAGCGCCGCCAACCAGTCCCGCAGCACCCGGTGTCCCGACTCGTACGCTGCCCAAGCGGCGTCGGGGTCGATTCGTCTCGCCACGGCCTCGCACGCTACCCGGCCCCCTCGGGTCAGGCTCGCACAGCCGTCTCGTCGTGTGGCTCGGGGACGGATCCGTGTTCGGCGAAGGGACTACGGCGCGCGCCGGCGACGACGAGGGCCAGCCCGGTGAGCAGCCACACCGTCAGGACGACCAACGACATGCCGGCGCCGGCACCGTCGAAGAACGCGACGGATCGCACGAGCGAGACGCCTGCGCCAGGCGGCAAGAACTGGCCGATCTCGCCCCACGGCTGGGGAAGCATCTCCGGTGCGCTCGTCGCAGCTGCCAGAGGGTTGCCGACGAAGACGATCACCAGGATGCCTAGAGCGGCGCCGGCCCGGCCGAGGAGTGCGCCGAGGCCTGCCACACTCGCCGCAACCGCACCCACGACCAGCCCCACAGCTCCCGACAGGGCGAGGTAGGGCCCGCCCAGGATCCCCAAGCCGTACTGGAGCAGTGCGGCCGTCGCGAGCCCGGCCACGACGGCCAGCCCGACAACAGTCAGGAGCCGCACGCCGCTGCGACGGATCGCCAGGACGGCGAGCAGACCGCCCGCGGCGCTGGTCAGCACCAGCGGCAGGACCGCGGCGGCCAGCCCGCCGCCGTTCGGGTCGTCCGGGTCGCTCGGCACGACGTCCTCGACGGCTGGGGGCGCGTCCCCAGCCAGCTCGCCCGCGGCCGAGCGCAGTATCTGCGCGACAGCCGGGCCCGCTCCCGACGCGACCAGCAACTGCGGTCCATCCCCCGACAACACCACAGCCCCGTAGACGTCCCGTTGCTCGATCGCCTCCCGCGCTGCGGCCTCATCGGTCACTTTGCGGACGTCGAACGCCGCTACGTCGTCGTCGGCGCGTGGCGCGGCGGACAGGGCGGTCTCCACCTCGCCGACGGCCTGCTCAGGGCCGGCGACGGCGATCGGCACCTCCCGCGGCCCGACGTTGGCCTGAGGCCACGCGAACGCCAGCAACATCAGTGCCTGCAGCACCACCACACCGGTGACGACGGCGATCGCCCTCCGGGTCGGAGACAGGGTGTGCATCAGACTCTCCCGTCTAAGAGAACGGTTGTTCGCTCAACTGACAACAGCATGCGTGCCACGCGTCACCGAAGCCACCGGGAACGCCGCCGCGAGCAGATCCTCGGGGCGGCACGCCGGTGCTTCATTCGCAAAGGCTTCCACCAGAGCTCGATGGCCGACGTGTTCGCCGAGGCCGGCCTCTCGGCGGGTGCGGTGTACCGCTACTTTTGCAGCAAGGACGAGATCATCACCGCCATCGCAGAGGAGGTCGTCGGACACGTCACGGATCTGCTCGTACCACTCGTCGAGCAGGAGCCGACCCCCACCCTGGACTCCGTGATTCGCGACGGACTGGTGTCCGTCGACGACCTCGCGTTCGGCGAGGACGGCTTCGCCCAGCTGGCACCGCAGGTCTGGGCGGAGGCCTTGCGCAACGACATGTTGCTTGGAGTCATCCGGTCGCGCTACACCGTGGTCCGAGAGGCGCTGTCACGGCTGATCGTCGCCGAGCAGAAGGCCGAGCGGGTCGACGTCGACGCCCAACCGGACGACGTGGCGGCCGTCCTGTTCGGGTCGATCATCGGCTATCTCGTGCCGCGGCTGCTCTTCGGCCACCTGCGTCCGGAGTCGTACGCCGCCGCCCTGGCGGCCCTCTCCCGCTGACCACATTTTGACGTCAGGCACTGTCGCCATGACGCTCCAGCGGGAACGTCCGCTCTCGGTCCATTCCGCTCGGCGGACGTCGGAGTCTTGCCGTGCTCACGGGAAGGTGGCCAACCCATCCGGTGTTGCCGGGAGGTGAGACCGAACCTGGCGTCACCGATAGGCCTGTCGGTGACCGTGGCTAGCCTGCGGGGCGCGCCGCTTCGGCGGTGACGAACGCACCGCACGACCGGAGGAGCACCGAATGGCGGCACCGGCGACCCAGACCGAGTACCCAGACCACATAGACGGCGCTGTCCTCAAGATGGCCGGCGTGGTGGTCCTCGGCGCAGTCATGTCCATCCTGGACATCACCGTCGTCAACGTGGCGCTGCCGACGTTCCAGGCCGAGTTCGGCTCCGCGGGCGACGAGATCGCCTACTCGCACGTGGCGTGGACCGTGACGGCCTACACGCTGGCGTTGGCGACCGTCATTCCCATGACCGGGTGGGCAGCAGACCGGTTCGGCACAAAGCGCCTCTATATGACGGCGATCGCCTTGTTCACCCTCGGCTCGGTGCTGTGCGCGACCGCATGGGACATCAACGTGCTCATCGCCTTCCGCGTGCTCCAGGGCCTCGGCGGCGGCATGCTGATGCCGCTGGGTATGACGATCATGACCAGGGCCGCCGGCCCGCACCGCATGGGCAGGCTCATGGCGATCCTTGGCGTTCCGATGCTGCTCGGCCCGATCCTCGGCCCGATCATCGGTGGCTGGCTGATTCAGGAGGCCAGCTGGCACTGGATCTTCTTGATCAACCTCCCGCTCGGCGTGATCGCGCTGGTCTATGCCTGGCGGGTGCTCGCCAAGGACACGCCCGAGCCGTCGGAGTCATTCGACTTTGTCGGCATGGCGCTCATGTCGCCGGGTCTGGCGTTGTTCCTCTTCGGGGTGTCGTCGCTGCCGGCAACAGGCGGTGACTTCTCTGCGCCCCGCGTGTGGGTGTCGATGCTCGTCGGCCTCGCGCTCATGGGGACGTTCGTCTGGCACTCGTTCCGCCCCGAGCATCCACTACTCGACCTTCGGTTGTTCAAAAACCGCAACCTCACGGTCTCGGTCATCACTATGGCCTTGTTCGCAGCGGCGTTTTTCGGTGGCCTGCTCCTCGTGCCTACGTACTTCCAGCAGATACGTGGGGAGTCCACCCTCGACGCGGGCCTCCTGGTCGCGCCGCAGGGGCTGGGCGCGATGCTGACCATGCCGATCGCTGGTCGGCTGGTCGACAAGCACCCCGTCGGCCGGATCGTGCCGTTCGGCCTGCTGCTGATCGTGGTCGGGATGTTCGGCCTCACTCAGATCACCGAAGACACGCCCTACTCCATGCTCATCCCGATGCTCGTGGTGATGGGCCTCGGCATGGGCGCGACGATGATGCCGTTGTTCACGTCGGCCCTCAAGACTCTCGCCGCTCATGCGGTCGCACGCGGCTCCACCTTGCTGAACATCACACAGCAGGTCGCCAGCTCGATCGGGATCGCGACGATGTCAGTACTGCTCACCAACCAGCTCAACAACTCTCCGGTCATCCCCGGCACCGAGCAGATTCCCGGGCTCGACGGCGGCATCACCGAGGCCGACGCGGCGATCCTGTCGAATGTCCAACCGGAGGTGTTCGCGCAGTTCGGCATCGCGCCCGAGTTCGTCGCGCGCGGCCTGGCTGAAGCCGCGGCGGCGTTCGCCGACACCTTCTGGGTGGCCTGGGTCCTGGTGGTGCTGACCTTGATCCCGGCGTTGATGCTCCCCCGCAAGCGTGAGGAGTCGCACCTGCTCGACGACCAGGGCGTCCCTCCCGCGGTCGTGCACTGAGCGCGCTCAGTCAACAGAGTTAGCAAGCCTCCGCGCGTAGTGGAGACGCCGGTAGCGCAACCGGGAGCGCGATCCACGGTCTAGCTGGTTGGACCCTGGCCGACGTTCACGATGTTGCCGTCGGGGTCTTTGAACCAGGCGCCCTTGAACGGCCCCAGCTCGGCGATGCCCCGCTCGTCGGTCTTGAGTCCGGGCAGGTCGTACTGCTCGAACGTGACGCCCCTTCCGGCCAGCTCGGCCACCATCGCATCGACGTCCTCGACGAACCAGGTGGCCACGGTCTGCTGGGCACCTCCTGCGAACTCGCTGGGATAGAGCAGGAACCGTGTCCCTCCAGATCCGTAGATGACGCCACCGGTCGGGTCCTCCATTTCGGCGTTGAACCCGAGCGTCCCTTCGTAGAAGGCCCGCGCCCGGGCCAGGTCGCCGGTCGCAATCGTGGCGTACACCGGATAGTCGTTGAGCATGCCGATCACCTCCAAGAGGTCGAACGTACTCGCCCCACGACATTTCCCTGAACAACGCCCCGCTGGCGCTTCAGCGGTGGCGTCACGCCGGGCGTGCACGGCGATCGCGGCACATGTGCGTTGTTGACGTCGCCGCGCTGTGGCTGACCCAGCGAGGAGGTTGTGGTTGTACCCCCATAAACGCAACCTTCCGCGCAGGTGACAAGCGCGGTTGCATGGAGGCGACGACCAAGCCGCACGACCGAACCGACCACAAGGAGCATCATGCGAGGAGCCGTTCTTCACGCCCCCGGCGATATCCGCGTCGAAGACCGCAACCGCCCGACCATCCTCAACCCGACCGACGCCGTCATCCGCCTGTCCGCCACCTGCGTGTGCGGCTCGGACCTGTGGCCCTACCGCGGCATTGAGAACGTCAACGGACCGACCCCGATGGGCCACGAGTACGTCGGCATCGTCGAGGAGGTCGGCAGCGAGG
>DAIUDS010000150.1:0-5170 GCA_036845485.1 Jiangellaceae bacterium | reverse complement strand
GTGCACGCACGTGACGACGAGATACCCCAGGCCGAAGACGATGCCCGCGTCGTCGAACGCGTGCGGCAGCGCCACGGCCGCGACCAGGAACCCCGCCATGCCGACCAGGAGCAGGAGCCGTTGCGACGGACGGCGCGGCGGAACGTTGTTCGTCATCCAGGCGTAGCCGCCGTACATCCACCACAGCACACCGAAGACCAACAACACCCGGCCGGCGCCCGCGGGCGAGAGATCGTCCTCGAGCAACGCCGTGAGCTGCGTGAACGTGAAGACGAACACCAGGTCGAAGAACAGCTCCAGCGTCGTCACCCCCGAGGCGGGCGGAGCATCGGGATCGCGCCAGCGGAACCGGGCCACGGAGGGCAAGCTACGTCACGGCCGTCCGTCGACGTCGGGCCGTTCGCCGCCGGCGGAGTTAGCATCGAGCGGCTCTGCTGGCGCCGGGCCGTTCATCCGCGAGGGAGGTCCGATGACTGTCGTCGACTGGGCGCTTTACCGCGACGGTTCCCGGGCGGACGTCGCCACCTACACCGAGGCGGTCCAGAGCGCTCGTCGCGACGGCGGGTTCGTCTGGATCGGCTTGCACGAGCCGGACGCGAAGCTGTTGAACAAGATCGCCGACGAGTTCGCCCTGCACCCGCTGGCCGTCGAAGACGCCGTAGAGGCCCACCAACGGCCCAAGCTCGAGCGTTATGGCAACACCCTGTTCGCCGTCTTCAAGACCGTGCGGTACGTCCCGCACGAGGACGTCACCGAGACCAACGAGATCGTCGAGACGGGCGAGGTCATGGTGTTCGTGGGCGACTGCTTCGTCGTCACGGTCCGGCACGGCGAGCACGGCGGGCTCCCCCAGGTGCGCGAACGCCTCGAAGGCGACCCGGACCTGCTCTCACGTGGGCCCTCGGCGGTGCTCTACGTGGTCGCCGACCAGATCGTCGACGGGTACCTCGACGTGACCGACCAGCTCGACGACGACGTCGACCAGATCGAGGAGCTGACGTTCGCGAACAGGCGGGGCCGCGAGGTCGGGAACGTGTATCAGGTCAAACGCGAGATCATGGAGCTCCGCCGCGCGGTCAACCCGCTCGCCCAACCGGTGCGGACGCTCGCGGACAACCAGCCCGAGATCATCGACCCCAAGATCAGCGTGTTCTTCCGCGATGTCGACGACCACCTGACCCGCGTGCACGAGATGGTGACCGGCTACGACGAGCTGCTCACCTCGATGCTGCAGGCGAGCCTGGCGCAGCTGTCCGTTGCCCAGAACGAGGACATGCGGCGGATCACGTCATGGGCTGCGATCATCGCCGTACCCACGGCCGTCACGGGCATCTACGGCATGAACTTCGACCACATGCCCGAGCTGCACTGGACGTTCGGGTACCCGCTCGTGCTGGGTTTGATCGCAACCGCCTGTGTCCTGCTGTACCGCGGCTTCCGGCGCAACGGCTGGCTCTAAGGATTCCTCAACGCGAGCTTGGCCAGCAGCTCGCGCGCTTGCTCGGCGTGCTGGTGCTGGCAGAAGATCTCGTACTTTCCGGCAATCGTGACGCTCTGGGAGGTGAAGTCGCGACGGCCTCCGGTCGCCGCGTAGCCCACCAGCCCGAAGATCAGCATGAACAGCGCACCCCACAGCACGCTGAACAGGATGATCTGGCCCCAGCCCTCGTCGGTGAACAGGCCCAGCAGCAGCCCGACGAACAGGCCGAGCCAGGCGCCGGTAGCGGCGCCCCCCAGTGCCGCCTTGGCCCAGGTCATCCGGCCGGTCACCCGCTCGACCTGGCGCAGGTCCGTGCCGACGATCGCGAGGTTCTCGACCGGGAACCTCTCGTCCGAGAGGTGGTCGACGGCGGTCTGGGCGTCGGTGTAGGAGGCGTACGTGCCCACGGACAGGCCGGTCGGGAGTCCTGGTACTGGGCTTGCCATTACGCTCCTCCTCGCCGATCATCGATCTGCGCAGTCTGCCCGGCCGATCGGCCGTCCGCCACCGGGCGACCGCCCACCGGCCGCGCCCTGCCGCTAAGCCGTGGCTGCGGCGAGCCAGGCGGGCAGCCGTTCGGACTCGGTGACACCGATCGCGAGCACGAGGGCCGCGTGGACCTTCGGCTCGTACGGCTCGACGAGCAGCCGCATGCGGGCCTCCTCGGGCGTTCGGTCGGCCTTGGCCTGGTTGCACGGGATGCACGCGCCAACGGTGTTCCGCCAGTTCCGCGCCTCGCCGCCCCGAGAGACGGGGAGCAGGTGGTCGATCGTCGTCGCCCTGCCTGCGCAGTAGCCGCACCGGTTCCGGTCGCGATCGAGCACGCCGCGCCGTGACCAGGGCAGCTTGCGCCGGTACGGCACGCGGACGAACTTGAGCAGCCGAACCACCAGCGGCATCGGCAGCTGGCGGGTCGGCGACCGGATGACCCGCTCGTCGTCGGCATGCTCCATGACGGCCTTCTCGGTGAGCACGAGCACGACCGCTCGCCGGACCGACACGACCGCGAGTGGCTCGTAGGAGGCGTTGAGCACGAGCGTCTGCACGGCACGCCTCCCTCCGTCGGTCCTGGCAGAACAATAAGTGATCGTGGCCACAATTCCGCCATCACATTGTGTCTTCGCGCAAGACGCCGGTGACCGCGACCCCGTGGCGGAGCCGTCAGCCGGCCAGCGTGCGCCAGACGGCGGTTACCCGCTCGTGCACGAGCGTGACCGTCTCATGCAGGGTGCGCGCGGCGTACTCGGCCGGCTCGATCGGGCGGCCGATCCGGATACGCACCCTAGGTCGGCGGAAGACCGACGTGGGGGCGGTACGGAGGCTCTCGTTCACGGTGCCGGTGCCGAACACCCGGGAGTCGTGGTGGGCAACCGGGACGATGGTCGCACCGGTGTCCAGGGCAAGCCGCCCGACGCCGACCCGGAACGTGCGCGGAGCGCCATCGCCGCTCGGCTCGACGGCGACATCTCCCTCGGGGTAGACGCCAACGATCTCACCGCGGCGCAGCGCGTCGATGCCTGCCTGCAGCGCCGCCTTGGCCGAGCGCCCGCGTCCGACCGGCACGAAGCCTGCCTGCCTGACCAGCGGGCCGAGGATCGGGTGACGGAACAGAATCTCGGTCGCGAGGAAGCGGATGTGTCCGTGCGTGGCGCCGCATCCGCGCTTGCCGCAGCGCCGGCTCGGACGCAGACCGGCCCGGTACAGGGAGGCGATCACCGGAGGCGTGTCGGCGATCGAGGTGTGGTTGATCGCCAGGATCGCCGGCCCGGCGAAGGGAAGCAGGTCGGCGCCGGACAGCTCGTAACTGCCCAGCCAGGCGCTCAGCCCGACCGCGATCGGCCCCACCACCTCCACGACCGGCAGACCCTAGCCGGGGTCGATGTGTCGCCCGATGGCCGGGCCCTCACCAGACAAGGCTGCGCTTCACCAGGTCTGCAAGCCTCGTCGAGCGCTGCCCAGCATGGTTCTTTTCGTGATCATTCGGCAGGTGGTGAGAAGGACGTGGTGCGGGACATGGCGGCGGCGCGGCCCTTCGCCGCGACGACCAGCGCCATCTTGCGGGACGCCTCGTCGATCATCTCGTCGCCGAGCATGACGGCGCCCCGCCTGCCGCCCGCCTCGGACGTGTGCCACTCGTACGCGTCGAGGATCAGCTCGGCGTGGTCGTAGTCCTGCTGCGACGGGCTGAAGACCTCGTTGGCCGCCTCGAGCTGCCCGGGATGCAGCACCCATTTCCCGTCGAACCCCAGTGCGGCCGACCGTCCGGCCGCCCGACGGAACCCGTCGACGTCCCGGATCTGCAGGAACGGTCCGTCGATGGCCTGCACACCATGGGCGCGGGCCGCGACCAGGATGCGCATCAGGATGTAGTGGTATGCATCGCCGACGTCGTATCCGGGCGGCTGCTCACCCACAGTCAGTGACCTCATGTTGATCGACGCCATCAGATCTGCGGGCCCGAAGACGACGGTCTCGATCCGCTCGGAGGCCCGCGCGATCGCGTCCACGTTGACCAGGCCCAGTGCACTCTCGATCTGGACCTCGATGCCGATCCGGCCCACGTCCAGGCCCGCCGACCGTTCCACCTGGGTGAGGAGCAGGTCGAGCGCGGCGACGTGCTCGACGGTCTCCGCCTTCGGCAGCATGACGCAGTCGAGGTGTGCGCCGGCGCCCTGGACCACTTCGATCACGTCGCCGTACGTCCACTCGGTGGACCAGTCGTTGACCCGCACCACCCGGGTCTTGCCGGACCAGTCGCCGTCGGCCAAGGCGGCAACGACGTTCCTGCGGGCGTCGGCCTTCGCCAGCGGGGCTACCGCGTCCTCGAGGTCGAGGAAGACCTGATCGGCCGGCAACGCCTGCGCCCTCTCGAGCATCTTCGGGCTCGAACCCGGCACCGCCAGGCACGAGCGACGCGACCGCAACGTGCGAGCCATCCCACGACCTCCAGGGCGCTTCAGGTGCTCGGGAGCGTACCGACGCGGTCGGTGTGACAGGCTGGCCGGGTGAGCGACGCCATGCTCGCCGCCCTCGTCGCGGAGGTGATGAAGCGCTCCGCGATCGCCTGGCTGGAGTACGACGGCTCGGGCTGGTCACGCGGGGCGTGGCACGTGTGGCACGAGGGCGCGGCGTATGTCGTCTCCGGTGGTGAGGAGCAGCTGCTCCCGGGCATCGAGCATGCGCAACGGGTGGCGGTCACGGCGCGGGCCAAGGACTCTCGCGAGCGGCTCGTCGTCTGGACCGCGAAGGCGTCCACCCTCGTTCCGGGCACCGCAGAGTGGCGGGCGGCCGTCGACATCCTGCGACCGCAACGCCTCAACGCCGTCGACGCCGACCGGGTGGCCGACCGGTGGTCGAAGCACTCGACGATCACGCGGCTCGAGCCGACCGGCGAGGTGACCGAGTACCCGGGCGCCCATCCCCCGGAATCGCTCGCCACAGCGCCTGTTCCGTCGCCTGCCACGACGACCGATCGCCCCCCGGCCGTGATCCACCGACGACAGCGGCGCGCGCCCGATCTCCACACCGGCTAGGCCGCTCAGGGAGCGGCAAGGCTCTCCGCGTCGACGACGGACTCGGCGGCCGGCGCCACGATCGCCACCTCGGCGCCGAAGTCGGTGAACCTCAGGACGCCCGCACCCGCCGAGGCACCCTTCTCCTCGAACTGGATGGGCAACGGATCGCCCTCCG
>DAIUDS010000149.1:0-5244 GCA_036845485.1 Jiangellaceae bacterium | reverse complement strand
GGCCAGGAAGATAACCCACCCGACCTGGTACGCAACGACCCCACCCTCGACGCCGGCCCCGGCGACGACTGCGGCGCCCAGCAGCAGACCGGCGCCGGTGTGCAGTACGGCACCCCATCCGGCGTGCCGGAGTACGGACTTCACCCGCGGATCGCCGCGCGGGCGCCGCGGCCGTAGCCGGAAGCCGGTTGCGGCGCAGGCAGCGAGAAGCACGCCGACGAAGGCGACCACTCCGCCGGTGCCCGCCGCCACCAACAGCAGCGTCTCCCCCGTGGACAGGTCGAGACCGGGGTCCGGTCCGGCCACTGCCCGGAAGGCGACCAGGCAGGCAATCATGATCACCGTGTTGCCGATCGGCGCCGCGGCGGTGACGGCAAAGCGTCGCTTGGCGTAGAGCACCGCGGTCGCCACCGCTCCGGCGGCGTACAACAAGACCTGAGGCACGAAGAACCGGAGAAGGTAGGTGACCAGCTCCTGCTGGTCGGCCGCGACGTCGGGATCGACGCCGATCGTCAGGACCTGGGCGAGCAGCGGCGCCCCGACCACTCCGGCGACCGTGATCGCCCCGAGGACGGCGAACGCCACAGCGAGCACGCCACCGGCCACTTGCTCGGCGCCGGCCGCGTCGTCGCGGTCGAGCAGGTCGACGAATGTCGGAACCAGCACCGCGGAGAGCGCACCGGCTGCCAGCAACTCGAAGATCACGTTGGAGACGGAGTTCGCCGACTGGAACGCGTCGCCGAGCGAGGTGGTGCCGAGCACGGCCGCCACCACCAGGACACGCACGAAGCCCAAGGTCCGCGACACTGCGGTGACGGCCCCCATGCCCGCAGCCGCGCGTGCTGTAGTGGAGCGCCGGTTCACGGGCCGCTTCGGGTGTGACCCGGCACCGTCACCGGGTCTGCTGCGGACTGTGGCAACGCCATGCCGACGACTGGCTGGGACACGGCGGCGAGCCTACCGGCCCCGGTGCTACGTCCGTCCGGCGAGCAGCGGCAGTGAAGTCTCCGTACCCTCGGGTTCGTGACCGAGATGATTCTGCGCGGCGCCGACTCCGAGGTCGGCCGGCTTCGCACAGTCCTGCTTCACCGCCCCGGACCCGAGTTGCAGCGGCTCACCCCCCGCAACAACGACAAACTCCTCTTCGACGGCATTCCGTGGGTCGGCAGGGCCCAAGACGAGCACGACGCCTTCGCGCAGACGCTGAGCGACCATGACGTCGAGGTGCTCTACCTCACCGACCTGCTGGCCGACACGCTCGAGCACGAGTCCGCGCGCGCGGAGTGCATCGAGGCCGTCCTGGCCGACGCGCGGCACGGTGACACGCTCCGGCACATTCTGCGCAGTTACCTCCAGGGCCTGCATCCGGACGACCTCGCGGTCGCGCTCACGGCCGGGCTCGCCCACGAGGAGCTGCAGACCGGCCAGGGCCTGGCGTACGCGCTCATGGACCGGCATGACTTCGTCGTGGACCCGTTGCCGAACCTGCTCTTCACCCGCGACTCGAGCGTCTGGGTGCACGACCGGGTCGCGGTCACGAGTCTCGCCATGCCGGCCCGCCGACGCGAGACCACGTTGACGCGGGCCATCTACACCTATCACCCGCGGTTCGCCGGCACGCCGCACGTGTACGAGCCCGGCCTGGAGCACCTAGAAGGCGGTGACGTACTCCTCCTGGCGCCGGGCGTGATCGCCATCGGGACCGGGGAGCGGACGACGCCGGCAGGTGTCGAGCGGCTGGCGCGAAACGTCTTCGCAGCGGAGCTGGCCCACACCGTCCTGGCCGTACCGATCGCCCAGGAGCGTGCGACCATGCACCTGGACACGGTCTGCACGATGGTCGACGTCGACGCGGTCGTGATGTACCCCAAGGTGGCCGACGAACTGACCGCGATCGGGCTCACTGCCGGTGAGGGCGGCACCGTCGAGTTGACGGAGCCCGCGCCGTTCCTCGTCGCCGCGGCGAAGGCGATGCGCATCGACACGCTGCGGATCATCGACACGGGGCTCGATCCGGTGACTGCGGAGCGCGAGCAGTGGGACGACGGCAACAACACGCTCGCGATCGGCCCTCGCCTGGCCGTGGCCTACGAGCGCAACACCGAGACCAACGCCCGGCTGGAAGAGGCCGGGATCGAGGTGCTGCGGATCTCCGGCAGCGAGTTGGGATCCGGGCGAGGCGGGCCGCGGTGCATGTCTTGCCCGGTCAGGCGCGACCCGCTTCTAAACTAATGTCCGGGATGTGACGTTCCGCACAGAAGACGTTTCCTTCACAACTTCCGTTGCGGCGCGCCGCGGGGGTAATCTTTCGAGCGCTCCGGTCGCTCTTGTTTCCCCCGTCAAGAGCGGCCGGGGTTCTTACCTCCCGCGTTGTACGCGCTCTCACGTCTCGTGCTCCGCTACCGGATCGTCACCTGACGGTTGGTGAAACCCGCTCGTGCACGCCGTTCGTCGGGGCTCAAGGGAGTCGAGTCGGCGACAGCTTTCGCGAGCCGGTCCGCCAGCCTCGCCGCAGGCTCTTCGACGGCCTCGGCCGCGGTTCCACGAACAAGATCCCAGACCGGTACCAGCCGGCCGAGTGCCCGGAACGTCCCGAGTAGGCGGGTGCCTTCGCCCAGGCCGTCCTCTGCCCGCGCGTGCAACCGGGCAAGACCGTCGAGCAGGGCCTCCTCGTCGTAGGGCATGACCCAGCGCAGCTGGTCGCGCTCACCGAGCCGGCACCAGTAGGCCGCCTCTACGCCGTCGAGCCGCGCGGCCGGCAGCGCGGCGGCGTTGGCCTGCTCGATGGTCGCGCGGACGTCTGCATCCGTGCCGGCGGCTTCGTCCAGCCAGAAGTCGAACCCGTCGTGAACGGTCACGTCCAACGGCGCCGCAGTGTCGACCAGGTCCTGCATCCGGGGAGCGTCCGTCCTGGGTTGCTCCGGCGACACTGACGTGCCTGGCTCGGCGTCGAGTGCCGCGATGAGCGCACCGCCGAGGTCGGCGCTCGGGTCGCCGGTGGCGGTCGATGTCTGCAGTCCAAGCAGGATCGTGCCGTCCGCGCGTACCAACGCCGGCACCGCCATGGGGAGCAAGGTCGCGGCCAGCACGTCGCGGCCCGCATGTGGATCGGTGAGCCGGACCGGTGCCGTGGCCGCGGACACGATCTCGCGCATGGCGATCCAGTCGCCCTCGGCCGGCAGACCGTCGAAGGGCCGGGGGACGTATGCACGTTCCGCCGCATGCACGCGCTTGCCGTGGCAGACCTTGTACCGCTTGCCGGAGCCGCACGGGCAGGGTTCACGAGGGCCGACGACAGGGACATCGGCCGGTACAGGCTTCTTGGTCGCGGCCGACTGGCCGGGCTTCGCGGTCGTTCTGGATCTCGCCACGAGGAACGAGCCTAGCGGCGTGGCAGGGCCGTGCGAGCCAGGCCGAGTCAGCTGCAGACGACGGCGTAGACGGTCACCTCGGAGTTCGAGCCGACGACGCCCCACTCCCGCGCGATCGCGTCGACGATCGCCAGCCCACGGCCGTGCGTTGCCACGAGGGGTGCGTGCTCGACGTGTGGCCGGTGCCGATTGCTTCCGCCGTCAGTGACCGCGACCCAGACCTGCTCGTCGGTGACGGACCAGCCCAGCCGAATGCGGCCTCGACGGTCGCCGGCCGGAAAGGCTCGTGCGTGGCGGATGGCGTTGGCGACGAGCTCGCTCACCACCAGCAGACAGTCCTGGATCAGGTGGTCAGGAAGGCCACGACCGGCCAGGTCGTCGCGCACGACGTGCCGAGCGGCGGTAACGCTGCTCGGCATGCTGGCGAACTCGGCGGTCGTGGCACCACCCTGCGTTGTGGCAACGCGGCCCACGGCAGCTCCCTCCCGGTGGACCACACTCGTCCGTCCTGTCCCCGCTGCGCCGGTTGTCAAACCCCGGGCCCGGTGATCTCCGTCATGGGCGGACGCAGCCACGACTGCCATCTCCATCCGGCCGGCGTTACCCACGCAATCGCGGTTGCATCCCTACCTGGATCGGGTTTCGGCGGCTAAGTTGTAGGCGCGCCTGAGGGGAATCACATGTGGACTGACTCACGCACGGCAGGGAAGGCAGCGCCGCGAGTGGTCGTCGACGACACCGGTCGGGCGGACCTTGTCGACGAGATCGAGCATGCACACCGTGACCTGCCGGAGGTCGGGAACGGGGCCGGCCTGCACGTGGACGACCTTGCCTTGAATCCACCGCGTCAGGAGGAGCCACGTAACGCGCCCGACTTCGGGAATGGCACGACGACATCGGGTGCCGCCTTCGGTGCTGCCCAACTGAACGTCGACGACGGTTCTGCTCGGGCCGTCCATGACACCGCAGAGCTCCACCGTGTGGCACCGCCGATCGATGACGACGCCGGGACGTTGGCGACCGAGAACGGCTCGACGTACCTCGACACCGAGGCGTTGCGCGAGAGCATGGCGCTCGCAGAAAAGGACCGGGATCGCCTAGGCACGGAGTTCTACGCACTCATGTTCGCGATCGACCCGGACTTGCGGGAGCTCTTTCCGGCTGGGATGGAGGCGCAGCGGTCCCGCTTCGTGAGCGCGCTGGTCCGCATCGTCGGCAGCGTGGACGAGCGCGCCACCCTGGTGCCGTATCTCAAGGTGCTCGGGCGGAACCACCGCAAGTTCGGCGTCGTCAGCCGGCACTACGGGACTATGGGCACCGCCCTGATCCTGGCGCTGCGCCGGGTTCTGGGTGAGAACTGGACGCCCCGGTACGAGGCCGCCTGGACCGAGGCGTTCGATGCCATCGCCCTGATCATGGTCAAGGGGGCCGACGAAGACGCCGTGATCTCACCGCCCTGGTGGGACGCCGACGTGGTGTTCCATCGCCGGGTGCTCGATGACGTCGCGGTCATCCAGGTGCGCCCGCACACGCCGTACAACTACCGGCCCGGACAGTACTGCTCCCTGACGCTGGCTCGGCGGCCGAAGATGTGGCGCTCGTACTCGATGGCCAGCGCCCCACGCGACGACGGCCTGCTGGAGTTCCACGTCCGAGCCGTCGGTGGTGGCTGGGTCAGCAGTGCCCTGGTATGGAAGACCGAGCCGGGCGACACCCTTCGGCTCGGCGCGCCCCAGGGCTTCGACCTCGCGAACCCCAGGTCCGAGCACGACATGCTGTGCGTCGCCGGTAGCACGGGTATCGCTCCCGTGCTCGCAGGCCTGCAGGAACTCGAGCACCGCCAGCTCCATGAAGTCACCGGCGTGGAGGATCG
>DAIUDS010000148.1:0-5262 GCA_036845485.1 Jiangellaceae bacterium | reverse complement strand
CGGGCTCGGGCTCGGTGTCACGGTCCGGGCCCTGTTGGCCGACGTTCGGGTGGAGCACGTCGACGTCGTCGAGATCGAGCCGGTGCTCGTGGACTGGCTGCGCTCCGGGCTGGTCCCCGGCGTGGAAGTCGTGCTGGCGGATCCGCGCGTGCAGGTCATCGTCGCCGACATCCGCGACGCGGTGCGCGGCGCGGCCGACGGGCGCTACGACGCAGTGCTCCTCGACGTAGACAACGGCCCCGACTTCCTCGTTCGCGACGCCAACGCGGCCGTCTACCAGAACTCCGCGCTGAGTGACATGGCTCGGGTGCTCGCGCCTCAGGGCATGCTCGCGGTCTGGTCCGCCGCGGCGGCGCCCGCTCTGGCCTCGGCCCTCGCCGCACTGGTCGGGACCGGTGAGGAGGTCGTCCGCACCGTCGGACGGGAAGGCCGCAGGCTCACCTGCCACGTCTACCTCGCACGACGGGAGGCGTAACCGGCCCCCATCGGCGCGACGCGATCACCCAGCCGCGATGATGTGCGCATGAGCGAGTACCGCGTCGAGCGCGACACGATGGGCGAGGTCGAGGTTCCCGCCGCAGCGAAGTACCGCGCGCAGACCCAGCGCGCAGTCGAGAACTTTCCGATCAGCGGTGCCCGGCTGGAGTCGGCGCAGATCGCCGCGCTGGCCCGGATCAAGGCCGCCGCCGCGGCGGTCAACGCCGAGCTGGGAGTGGTCGCGGACGACATCGCCGGGGCGATCGTGGCTGCCGCGGACGAGGTGGCGGACGGCCGCTGGGACGACGAGTTCCCGATCGACGTGTTCCAGACCGGCTCCGGCACCAGCAGCAACATGAACATGAACGAGGTGCTCGCGACGTTGGCGTCCGAGCGGCTCGGCCGGCCGGTCCACCCGAACGACCATGTCAACGCCAGCCAGTCGAGCAACGACGTCTTCCCGTCGAGCATCCACCTCGCCGCGACCGACGCGCTCGTTCGGGACCTCGTGCCGGCTCTTCAGCACCTCGAGGCCAGCCTGCGGCGCAAAGCGACGGAGTTTGCCTCCGTCGTCAAGTCCGGCCGCACTCATCTGATGGACGCCACTCCGGTCACGCTCGGCCAGGAGTTCGGCGGTTACGCGGCGGCGATGTCGTACGGCGTGGAGCGGCTCGAGGCGGTGCTGCCCCGGTTGGCGGAGCTGCCACTGGGCGGGACCGCCGTCGGCACCGGGATCAACACACCACCGGGCTTCGCCGCACGGGTGATCTCGCGGCTCGCGGCCTCGACCGGTCTGCCGCTGACCGAGGCACGCGACCACTTCGAGGCGCAGGGTGCCCGCGACGGACTGGTCGAGGCGTCCGGCCAGCTCCGGACCATCGCCGTCAGCCTCTACAAGATCGTCAACGACCTGCGGTGGATGGGCTCCGGGCCGCGGGCGGGCCTGGCCGAGATCCGGCTGCCCGACCTGCAGCCCGGGTCGTCGATCATGCCCGGCAAGGTCAACCCGGTGGTACCGGAAGCGGTCGCCATGGTGTGCGCTCAGGTCGTCGGCAACGACGCGGCGGTGGCGTGGGGCGGGGGTGCCGGCTCGTTCGAGCTCAACGTGATGCTGCCGATGCTGGCGCGCAATGTGCTGGAGTCCATCCGGCTGCTGGCGAACGCGTCGCGGTTGCTCGCCGACCGGTGCGTCGACGGCATCGAGGCCGACGCCGAGCGGTGCCGCGAATACGCCGAGGGGTCGCCGTCGATCGTCACGCCGCTGAACCGCTACATCGGCTACGAGAATGCGGCCGTCGTCGCCAAGAAGGCGCTCGCGGAGCGCAAGACGGTCCGGGAGGTCGTCATCGAGCAGGGCCACGTCGAGCGGGGCGAGCTCACAGAGGCCCAGCTCGACGAGGCCCTGGACGTACTGCGCATGACCCACCCCTGAGAACCCGGCCCTCACCGGGTTCCCAGGGCGGTAGCTGCTCAGTACCAGCCGACAGACCGGGAGTGTTCCCAGGCGCCGCACGGGGTGCCGTAGACGTCGCTGATGTAGCTCAGGCCCCATTCGATCTGGGTGGCCGGGTTGGTCGGCCAGTCGGAGCCCGCGCCGGCCATCTTGTCGCCGGGAAGGGCCTGCGGGATCCCGTATGCCCCCGACAACGGGTTCTCGGCGCGGTAGTTCCAGTTCGACTCGCGGGTCCAGAGGCTGTCCAGGCAGCTGAACTGGTCATCGCTCCAGCCGTAGTCGGCAAGCATGGCGCGGGCCACTGACTTGGGGTCGGCAACGGCGCGGTCGGCGGCACGGGCCGCGCGGTCGGCGGCGGCCACCCGCTCAGCCTCGGCCGTTGCCGCAGCCTTGGCCTCGGCATCCTTGCGAGCCCTCTCGGCCGCGCCGCGCGCTTCCACCGTGGCCGCGTACCGGGCCTGTTCGCTTGCGTGACCTTTCTTGTCGTCGGCCGTCAGAACGTAGGGGATTGCCTGTACATCATCCGATGCCGGGGGCGACCCGGCGAGCGCCGACGTCCCTATCGACACTCCCGCCCCGAGGACGGTGGCGGCGGCGAGCACGGCGGTGGCAAGGGCGATGTTGCGGGGTCGGCTGTGATCTCGGGCGTGCTTGCGAGTCAACTGTTGCCTTCCGACGGCCGTGCCCCCGCATGTCGGCGTCGCGGCACGAACGACCTCACCTCGGCACGGACGGCAAGCCCACGACGGTGGGCGGACATGCGGGAGTCCGGCGTGGGCCCGCAGACGCTGTCTCTGTGGCCCACGCGGCGCACCAGCCGATAGCCCGGCGATGCGCGAGGTGTTTTACGCGGCAACGATGCCTTGGTGTGGCGTGCCGGGCAAATCCACATGATATGGGCTATCTCACGTCCATGTGCTGTGAATTTGTGGCCTGGATCACATCGGAGATCGGTTCGCCTTTGCCCCGGCAAACAAGATCACATTTGTTCCTGTCGGTCGGTACCAGTGGCAGTCGGGCCGACCGTGCAGGAGCATTGCCGCACCACATCGTGTACTGATCGAGAGGCCGAGCCATGCCCGCTGATCGCACTCGGGTCGTGTTCGTCCACGGCCTGTGGCGGTAGGGCCGATGTCGATGCCGATCCCCACCGGGCCGGTCGCAGCACGACTGGTCCGGTACGACGAGTCGGCCGGCCGCTGGGTGCTTCTGGCGACCGTGCTGGGCTCGGCCCTGGCCTTCATCGATGGCACCGTCGTCAACATCGCCCTGCCACGGATCGGCGAGGCCCTCGACGCCGATGCCGCGGGCCTGCAGTGGACCGTCAACGCCTACACCCTCACTCTCGCCGCCTTCATCCTGCTGGGCGGCTCGCTCGGTGACCGGTTCGGCCGCCGCCGGATCTTCGTCGTCGGTGTCGTCTGGTTCGCATGCGGATCCCTGCTCTGCGGCATCGCACCGGGCATCGGCATGCTGGTCGCGGCCCGGGCGATCCAAGGTGTGGGCGGAGCGCTGCTCACCCCGGGTGCCCTTGCGATCCTCCAGGCGTCATTCGAGCAGCGGGACAGGATGAGGGCGATCGGGGCATGGTCGGGCCTCGGTGGCATCGCGGGAGCGGTTGGGCCCCTTCTCGGCGGCTGGCTGGTCGAGGTGTCCAGCTGGCGCCTGGTCTTCCTCATCAACATCCCGCTCGCCGCCGTGGTGATCACGGTTGCGATCCGGCACGTGCCCGAGTCGGCGGATCCGGAGGCTGCGAGGCAGATGGATCTGTTCGGAGCTCTGCTGTGTGCGGTCGGGCTGGGCGGTGTCACGTACTCCTTCACCGCATGGCCGGAGCGAGGCCTGGCAGACATCTGGGTCACCGGTGCACTGACCGTCGGCATACTCGGTCTCGTGGGGTTCGTCGCCAACGAGGCGCGGTCGACGCATCCGATGTTGCCACTCGAGGTCTTTCGCTCGCGGACCTTCAGCGCGACCAACGTGGTGACCTTCATGGTGTACGCGGCGCTGGCCGGTGTGTTCTTCTTCGTCGTGATCAACCTGCAGGTCGTATCGGGCTTCTCACCGTTGGCTGCGGGGATGTCCCTGCTGCCGGTCACGATCCTGATGCTGGCGTTGTCGGCCCGGGCGGGCGCGCTGTCGACCCGAATCGGCCCACGGTTTCCGATGACCCTCGGGCCGCTGATCTGCGCCGTCTCGCTGGTCCTGCTCTCGCGGGTCGGGGCCGGCGCCTCGTACCAGAGCGACGTCCTGCCCGCGGTGATCGTCCTGGGCCTCGGGCTGTCGTTGACGGTGGCGCCCCTCACGGCGACCGCGCTCGCGGCAGCGCAGGTCCGCCACGCCGGTGTCGCCAGCGGCGTCAACAATGCGGTCGCCAGAACGGCCGGCCTGCTGGCGATCGCGATCCTGCCCCTGGCCGCCGGGCTCGGCTCCAGCTTCGCCGATCCCGAGAGCCTGAGCCCCGCGTATCGGACGTCGATGCTCATCTGCGCGGCTCTGCTCGTCGTCGGCGGGGTGCTCGCCTTCGCGGCGATCCCGTCAAGCTTCGCGGCCATCTCGGCTGAGGTTCCTGCGCCCGAGGTCGGCGTCGAGAGCCCGGTCCGCGTGCACTGTGCTGTCACCGGGCCGCCGCTTCATCCAGATCTCGTCAGAGAGGAATAGCCGATGGGGATCTTGTCGCCAGGCTTCCGAGGTCGGCGGCAGTCCACGAGTCAGCAACTGCCGCCCGGTCAGTACCTCACCGAGGACTTCCCCGTGCTGTCCGCCGGGCCCACGCCCCGCGTACCGCTCGAGTCGTGGGAGCTCGTGGTCACCACGGAGTCCGGAGAGCCACACAGTTGGTCCTGGGCGGACCTGACGGCGTTGCCGAGCGAGACGCCGACGGTGGACATCCATTGCGTCACGAAGTGGTCGAAGCTCGCTACGACCTGGCGCGGCGTCTCCGTCGACGTCCTGATGGCGGAGATCGAGACCGCGGCCGACTTCGCCTTGGTGCAATCCTACGGCGGTTACACGACGAACCTGCCGCTCGAGGACCTTCTCGACGGGAAGGCCTGGATCGCGTACGAATACGACGGTGCCGCCCTGGCGCCGGAGCACGGTGGGCCGGCCCGGCTCCTGGTACCGCACTTGTACCTGTGGAAGTCGGCGAAGTGGGTCCACGGCATCCAGCTGTCATTGGAGGACGAGCCGGGTTTCTGGGAGACGGCCGGATACCACGATTACGGTGACCCGTGGCGCGAGCAGCGGTACCAGGGCGACTAACTGGACGGCTGGTGTGGCGCGTCGCCGAGTTGATCAGACGTCGCGACGAGACACCGAGCTGCCGAACG
>DAIUDS010000147.1:0-5379 GCA_036845485.1 Jiangellaceae bacterium | reverse complement strand
CGATCGCAAGGACCCAGTCGAAGCTGCCGCCGACCATCACCGGAGTCAGCCTCTCGCCTCTTCCCGCGCCGAGAGCCGTGCCGCCGACCAGCCCGAACGCCACGTCGCTGCCGAGTCGTGCGGCGAGGATCGACAGCTCAGCGCGTCCGAGCCCCGTGCCCCACAGCGCGTCGCACGCGACCAGGGCTGCAGCCGCGTCGGCGCTTCCACCGGCCATCCCGCCCGCCACCGGGATGCCCTTCCGGACCAGGAGTCTGACGCCGGTCGTGACGCCGGCGTAAGCCGCGAGCATCTGTGCCGCCTTGACCGCGAGATTGTGCTCGTCGATCGGAACCATCTCGGTCCTGGTTCCCTCGACCGTCACCGTGACATCACCAGCGGCGTTGGCGACGATCTCATCGAAGAGGGACACGGCGTGGTACACCGTGGCGACTTCGTGGAAGCCGTCCGGCCGGCGAGGACCCACCGACAGCACCAGGTTGACCTTCGCCGGCACCCGGACGGTCACGGATGGCATACCCGCCACGCTAGCCGAATGATCACTTGCGGGCCGCGGCCGCGATTCCGGCGAACTCGTGGACGGAGAGCTGCTCGCCACGGGCCCTCGGGTCGATGCCCGCGGCACGGAGGAGATCCTCCGCAGCCGCGGGCGATCCAGCCCAGTCGGCGAGGGCTGCCCGCAGCGTCTTGCGGCGCTGGGCGAACGCGGCGTCGACGACGGTGAAGACGTCACGACGGCCCGCCCCGGCCGGCGGCGGTCGACTGGTCAGGGCCACCAGGCCGGAGTCGACGTTGGGCACGGGCCAGAACACCGTACGCGGGACCGTCCCCGCCAGGTGCACGTCGGCATACCAGGCCGCCTTCACCGACGGCACGCCATAGGTCCGGGATCCCGGGCCGGCGGCAAGCCGGGCGGCGACCTCCTTCTGGACCATCACCAGGACGCGCCGAAGCGACGGAACCGTTCCGAGCAGATGCAGGAGCACTGGAATGGCGACGTTGTACGGCAGATTCGCAACCAGCGCCGTCGGGTCGGGGCCGGGCAGCGTCGACACCTGCAGTGCATCCGCGGCCACTACCTCGAGGCGGTCCGCCACGTCCGGTGCGAACTCGCGCACCGTTTCCGGCAGCGCGGTCGCCAGGGCCTCGTCGATCTCGACCGCCACGACTCGCGCGACCTCCGGCAGGAGGGCCAGGGTCAGCGATCCGAGGCCCGGACCGACCTCGACGACGACGTCGTCGGCAGTCACGCCCGCGGTCCGGACGATCCTGCGCACCGTATTCGCGTCGACGACGAAGTTCTGCCCCCGGATCTTGGTCGGACGCAACCCGAGGGACGCCGCGATCCGGCGGACATCGGCGGGGCTGAGCAGCCGGGTCGAACCAGTCGGCAGCTCGGACACCACGCCCTCGATCGTAGGCGCATCCGCTCCAGGAGCCGCCGCGTTCATCGGCGGCACCCGCCCAGAGGTCCCGCGCCCCGTCCGGGGCCTAGCGGCGTACTACGCCGCTCACATCCATCGGGCACCACCCCGCAATGCCATCGCTCCATAGGTCGACATCACAGCAAAGCGCGCTCTCGCCTTAGTTAGCTCCTGTGGGCCGCACGCTTGATCGCGACGGCCGTTCCAGGACTGAGCATGTGTGGCTCTCCCCGGATGGTCGCCTCCAGCGGCGCACCCTCGTCCACGAGATAGCGCTCCTCGTCGTGGGTCAGGCGCACGCGGATCTGCCGGTCGCGGAACCGCAGCGAGAATGTGAGCATGCTCCAGACGTGGGGCAGGTTTGGTGCGAACGACAGCCGGCCCTCGAAGTCGCGGACCCCGCCAAAACCGAATACGAGCGACGACCAGACGCCGGCGGCAGAGGCGATGTGGACTCCGTCCGAGGCGTTACCGGCGATGTTGGCGAGGTCCATGAGTAGCGCGTAGTCGAAGTATTCGATCGCGTGGCTCTCGTTGCCGATCTCGGCGGCAAGGATGCTCTGGACGCATGCTGAGAGCGACGAGTCACCGGTGGTGAGCGTGTCGTAGTACTCGTAGTTGCGACGCTTCTGCTCCTCGGAGAATTCGTTGCCCAGCAGGAACATCGCAAGCACGATATCGGCCTGCTTGATCACTTGGTGCCGGTAGATCACGAGTGGGTGGTAGTGCAAGAGCAGCGGAAACTTCTCGCGTGGCGTGCTGGCAAGATCCCACACCTCTCGCTCGAGGAACGTGCTGTCCTGCGGGTGAATGCCGCGCATATCGTCATACGGCACGTATATCGCCGCGGCCGCCCGTTCCCACGACTCGATCTCGTCGGGGTCGAGCGCGACGTCGTGGACCAGGGCGGTGTAGGCATCCGGTCGCTCCTCGTGCAATCGGCGCACCGTGGCAGCGGCGGACGAGAGGTTGAGTCGCGCCATGAGGTTGGTATAGGCGTTGTCGTTGACGACAGTGGTGTACTCGTCCGGGCCGGTCACGCCATGGAAGTGGAATTTGCCGTCCGTGCCGTAGAACCCGAGGTCCTCCCAGAGCCGGGCCGTCTCGACGAGGATCTCCGCGCCAACCTCGGAAAGCAGACCCAGGCCGCCCCGGACGTCGCTGTAACGCATGATCGCGTACGCGATGTCGGCATTGATGTGATATTGCGCCGTGCCGGCTTGGAAGTTGGCCGAGGCCTCTTCGCCGTTGATGGTCCGCCAGGGGAAAAGAGCACCCTTCTGGCTCATCTCACGCGCCCGCTCACGGGCCCGATCGAGCATGCTGTGCCGGAAGCGGAGCAGATTCCGCGCGATCCGTGGCTGGGTGTACGACAGAAATGGCAGGAGGTAGATCTCGCTGTCCCAGAAGTAGTGGCCCTCGTAGCCCTGCCCGGTCAGGCCCTTGGCCGGGATCCCGGCCCCCTCGGCCCGCCATGACGCCTGCGCCACCTGGTAGAGGTTCCACCGGATAGCCTGCTGGAGCCGCACGGGATTGACGTCGGACTCCACCTGGACATCGGCCCGGTCCCAAAACTGGTCGAGCTGCTTGCGCTGCTTCACCAGAAGTTCGTCGAAGCCGTCGCGGGCCGTGCGGTCGAGGGTCCGCCTGCACCGGTCGACGAGCTCGGGCACGGGGATGGTGCGTGACGACTGGTAGGTCGCGTACTTGGTGATCCGGATCGGTACGCAGACCTGCGCATCGGCAGTGATGAGGAGCTCGCCGGTGTCGTCGTCGACCGACCCTACGGATTCGTGGGGGGAGGCCGTGTCGATGACATGGTCGACGCCGACGGCCAGCGTCATACGGCTGTTCGTCGTCCGGTAGCCGAGCATGATGCGCTGCCCGTTGATCTCGCTCGCCCGGGCATTCAGCACGCGCTGTGGCAACACGGTCGCGAGCCGCGGGTCGCTCGGCCTGTGCTCCGGCAGCTCGTCGGGGGGCCGGGTCTCCTGGCGGTTTATGACCAGCGAGGAGATCGCCACCGGCGCCGGGTGGTCGAGGAGCGTCACCTCGTAGGTCATTGCGACGACGTGGCGGTGTTCGAGCGAGACGATACGACACGAGCGGACCCGCACGTGCTTACCGGCGGCCGTCGCCCACACCAGCTCGCGGGTCAGAGTCCCGGCCCGCATGTCGAGGACCCTCGAGTATTCGCGTACCCGGGCAGTAGGCAAGAACAGCGGCTCATCGTCCACGTAGAGCTTGAGCACCGTCACGTCCGGCACGTTGACGATCGTCTGGCCCGTACGGGCGAGCGCATGCGACTGCTCGGCGTGCACGATCGGCCACGTCTCGTGGAAGCCGTTGACGAACGTGCCTGGCGCCAGCGCCGGCCGGCCCTCCTCGAAGGTGCCCCGCACACCGACAAAACCGTTGCCGAGCGCAAAGACGGTTTCGGCGCGGTCGACGTAGTCGTCCGAGTACCGCGCCTCCACGAGGCGCCATTCGTCGGGCGGGAAGATGTGCTCCGGCGGTAGAACGAACTCACGCTTGAGCATGCCTCGAACGCTAGTCCGGCGCGGGGAATACTGGCAGGAACACGGCGGGATTCATGGGAGGGACGAGATGGCGGACGGCGCGCAACAGGGCATCGACCTGTCCCGGTACGACGCCCTGCTCCTCGACCTCGACGGTGTGATCACACGGACGGCGACGGTCCACGCCGCGGCGTGGAAAGACCTCTTCGATGACTTCCTCGACCGGTGGGGGCGCGAGCACGGTGAGCCGTTCGAACCGTTCAACATCTCGACGGACTACATCAACTATGTCGACGGTCGGCGTCGTTACGACGGCGTCGACACCTTCTTGCGGTCCCGTGGCATCGAGCTGCCGTACGGTGATCCGAGCGACGCACCCGACGCACAGACGGTCTGCGGACTCGGCAATCGAAAGAACAGGTACTTCGTCGAGCATCTCGCCGAGCAGGGTGTCGAGGTGTTCGACGACACGGTGGACCTCATCCGGGCCACACGCTCCCGAGGCGGGAAGATCGCCGTCGTCTCTGCGAGCGAGAACTGCGAAGCCATCCTGCGTCGTGCCGGACTCCTGGACCTCTTCGACGCGCGGGTCACCGGCATCGAGGCAGCAGCCCTCCACCTGGCCGGAAAACCGGCGCCGGACACGTTCTTGAAGGCCGCCGAGCTACTCGACATTGCACCTGCGCGGGCGGCCGTCTTCGAGGACGCCATCTCCGGCGTACAGGCCGGACGGGCCGGCCGATTCGGCCTCGTCGTGGGTGTGGACCGGCGGGGAGAGGGCAACATGCTCGCCGAGAACGGCGCCGACGTCGTTACCGACGACCTCCGTCGGTTCCTCCCTCCGCCAGCTGCGGACACTCCGTGATGGCCGCGGGTACTCTCGAAGCACGATGGAGGAGAAGAAGGCGCGCCGCATTGTCGACGCCCTGCGCGATAGTGGCACAGACGCCCAGCTGGCCCGGGTCGGTTCCTACCAGTTCGGGGTCAGCGTCAAGCTGTCCGACGGCCGTGAGGCGACGTGGGACTCCGACGGCACAGCCGCGCTCGAAGCCCAAGTGATGCGCAACGGCGTGCTGGTCGGCTATGTCCCGGCCATCGACGGCTCCGATAACTACAACGAGGAACAGGTCACCGACGCGATCCTCCGGACCGACTACGACAAGCCGATCGCATACCAGCGGCCGACGGCGCCCCCGCCCGCGCCGCCGCTGCCCCGAAAGGGCGGGCTCTTCCGCCGGTTCCTGGACGGCTTCCGCTACCGCTGAGGCCAGGCTCCCCACCCAATCGAGCCGGAGACGTCGAGCCGGAAGACGGCTGGGCGAAGGGCCCTGCAACCTACGTCTACGGCGAGCCGCCGGCGCACGTGCTATCCGCACATGCCCTCTGGGGGTAACTGGGCGGCGCTCGGATGGCTGATGGCATCTCGACAGGCGAGG
>DAIUDS010000146.1:0-5437 GCA_036845485.1 Jiangellaceae bacterium | reverse complement strand
CTTCGGCGGCGGCGGCTTCGACGGCGGCGGCTTCGACGGGGGCGGGTTCGACGGCGGTTGGTAACTGATCCGCCGTCACGAAACCCTCGCCGCCCGGAGCGACATCCGTCCACCCCTGGCAAGCTCGACTGCCGACGCTGGGAAGTTGCACCGGATTTCCGGAGCACTCGTCCGGCTGGGCGGGTGCAGCGTCAACCGATGATCACCTTGCCGATGACTCCGGTCGCAGAGAGCAGCCCTACGACGGTCAGCGCGAATGTCGCCGCGACCGCGCTGACGGCCCACCCGCGCCGTCGGCTGCCAGGCCCAAGGATGATCCATCCCAGCGCCGCGAATCCGAGTCCCTCCAAGAGGAACCATGGCTCGTTGAAGAACAGGTCCTGCAGATCGGCGGCTCGATGGTCGATCGTGACCCACGCCGACGTCGGGTAGTCGATGCGCAGCCGTCCGGTCAGGCTCAGAACCCTCTGGATGCTGTCAACAAGAGCGTGCACGCAGCAGCCGACCGCGATCATCCAGCACAGCACCAGCAGCACCGTCTGCGCTCTCAAGCGCCGCCACAGCGGCAGGATCGCGATCGGCAGCACCGCGGCGAACGTCAGGATGGCAGCGCCGGCGGCGTTGATGAGCCTGAACTGGGCGAGATCGGCCGGTCTGCCGGGTAGGAAGCCCGTACCGCCGACGGCGTAGTAGCCGCGGTAGAGCGCGTAGGACATTCCCCAGATCGCGACTGCGACGCTTACCCGTCGCAAGAGCCCCTGATCGTACGCGGCAGCCGCGCAAACCGTGCCCACCTCCGCCCCGCCATGAATCTCGCACAGCAGCGCGCAGACGACTAACTCCTGCGGTGCAGCTGCCGGGCGGCCTCGGCCACCGAGCCCGACAGTGAGGGGTAGACGGTGAACGCGTGCGCCACCTGGTCGACGGTCAGCTTGCCCTCGACCGCGAGCGAGATCGGGTGGATGAGCTCGCTGGCCCGCGGCGAGACGACGACGCCACCCACCACGATCCCGGTGCCGGGCCGGCAGAACAGTTTGACGAACCCGTCGTGGATTCCCTGCATCTTCGCTCGAGCGTTGGTCGCCAACAGCAACTTGATCGCCCGAGCGTCGATGTCACGCGCGTCGACGGCAGCCTGGCTCCAACCGACGGTCGCGATCTCCGGCGCGGTGAACACGGTCGACGACACCGACTTGAGGTCGAGCGGCGCGACCGCGTCGCCGAGCGCGTGCCACATCGCGGTGCGACCCTGCATGGCCGCCACCGATGCGAGCATGAGCACGCCGGTGCAGTCGCCGGCGGCGTAGACACCTCGGCCCGACGTCCGTGACACCCGGTCGACCTCGACGTACCCACCTTCAGTCAGCCGAACGCCGCACTCCTCGAGCCCGACGCCCTGGGTGTTCGGCACCGAGCCCACTGCCATCAGGCAGTGTGATCCCTCGACCGTCCGCCCGTCGGTCAGGGTGACGACGACGCCCTCGCCAACTCGCCGGACCGACGCGGCCCGAGACCGGGACAGGACGGTCAGGCCACGGCGGGTGAACACATCCTCGAGAACGTACGCGGCGTCGGCGTCCTCGCCGGGAAGGACGCGGTCACGAGACGACACCAGCACCACCGAGGCACCCAGCGCGTTGTAGGCGCTGGCAAACTCCGCCCCGGTGACTCCGGAGCCGACCACGATCAGCCTCTCAGGGAGCTCGTCCAGGTCGTAGACCTGCGTCCAGGTCAGGATCCGCTCGCCGTCGGGCTCGGCGTCGGACAGGACTCGTGGCCGCGCGCCGGTCGAGACCAGCGCGACGTCGGACACGAACTCCTCCCGAGATCCATCCGCCGCGTCGATGACGACCCGGTCGCCGGAGGCGAGCCGGCCGGTGCCGGCGACGACCCGCACTCCGGCCTTCTCCAGCGAGCCTGCAACGTCTCGGGACTGGGCCTCTGCCAGAGCCTTGACCCGGGCGTTGACCCGCCGCAGGTCGACCGTGACGGCTGCGTCGTCCAGCACCACGCCCAGCTCCGCCGACTCGCCGACCTCCGTCATCGCCTCCGCGGTCGCGACAAGCGTCTTGCTCGGAACGCAGTCGGTGAGGACCGCCGAGCCGCCGAGCCCGTCCCGGTCCACGACCGTGACCTCCGCCCCGAGCTGCGCGGCGACCAGTGCCGCCTCGTATCCACCGGGCCCGCCGCCCAGGATCGCGATCCGTGTCACGGGGCCATTCTCGCGTACCGACTCCCCGTACGCTGTGGCTCGTGCGCCACGACCACCACGGCCGGACCCACCGGCTCGAGCTGGACGACCAGACGCTGCGTGAATGGGACTGCACGGTCCTGGCCAGCGATCCCGAGCAGGGCATCGTGCTCGACCGCTCCGCCTTCTATCCCGGCGGCGGCGGCCAGCCACCGGATCGCGGTGTCCTGCTGTGGGGTGGCGTGCAGACCCGCATCGTCGGCGTCCGGCCCGGTGACGACCTGTGGCTCGTGCCGCACCAGGACGACCCGCGACCTCCCGTTGGCACAGCCGTTCGCGGAGCGCTCGACGACGAGCGCCGAAGCCTGCTCATGCGCACCCATTCCGGCCTGCACGTCCTGTGCGGGGTGGTCTTCCGCGACCACGGCGTCCCCGTCACCGGCGGCAACATGGAGCCCGGCGAGGCTCGGCTCGACTTCGACCTGCCCGAGGTGCCGCCGGGGTTCAAAGAAAGCCTGACCGTGGCGCTGAACGCCGAGGTAGCAGCGGATCGCGCGATCCAGGTGAGCGTGCTGCCCCGCGAGCAGGCGTACGAGCTCGGCCCGATCATCCGGACCGCAACCGACCTGCTCCCGGCCAACCTCGAAGTCGTCCGGTTGGTCGATGTCGTCGGCCTCGATCTTCAGGCCGACGGCGGCACCCACGTCGCGTCGACCAGGCAGATCGGGCGGATCGAGGTCGTCAAGGTGGAGAACAAGGGCCGCGGATTTCGCCGGGTCCGGATCCGCCTGCCGTAGCGAAGCGGGCGCTATCGTCACGCGGGTGACCGGCGACACCCAGACCGACCTGTTGTCCCCTGGCGCAGATCCACATGCTGCCGCCCGCGACGCAGCCAAGCGCATCTCCGAGCTCACCGGCGCCGAACGCCATGACGTCGCGCTCGTTCTCGGCTCGGGGTGGGCCGGCGCGCTCGATCTGCTCGGCGAGACACTTGCCGAGATCCCTCAGACCGACGTGCCGGGATTCCCGCCGCCCGGTGTCGCCGGTCACGTCGGCGTGATCCGCTCCGTACGGATCGGTCACAGCGACCGCCGCGCCCTGTTCGTCGGTTCCCGTACCCATCTCTACGAGCGCAAGGGTGTACGGCAGGTCGTGCACGGCGTGCGCACCGCGGCCGCGGCCGGATGCAGTGCGATCGTGCTGACCAACGGCTGCGGCGGGCTCCGTCCGGAATGGGTCGCCGGAACCCCCGTCCTGATCCGGGACCATCTCAACCTGACGGCGACGTCGCCACTGGAGGGGGCGACGTTCGTCGACCTGACCGACTTGTACGCACAGCGGCTGCGTGAGATCGCACGCGACGTCGACCCCTCGCTTCCAGAAGGCGTCTACGTGCAGTTCCCCGGACCGCACTACGAGACTCCCGCCGAAGTCCAGATGGCCAAGCGGCTCGGCGGCGATCTCGTCGGCATGTCGACGACGCTCGAAGCGATCGCGGCCCGCGAAGCCGGCATGGAGGTACTCGGCATCTCACTGGTCACGAACCTCGCGGCCGGCATCAGCCACACCCCGCTCGACCATGCAGAGGTCGTCCACGCGGGACAGGCGGCAGCGCCGCGGATCGGCCGCCTGCTCGCCGATGTGGTGGAGAGGATCTGACGTGCGGATCGCCGTCACGGGCGCCGCCGGTCAAATCGGGCGCGTCGTGTGCGCCGGCCTACGGGACGGCCACGGTCACGATGTCGTGGGACTGGATGTCACCCGAGCCACGGGCGTCGAATCCGTCGACGTCCGCGACACCGAGACGCTGACGCGCCTACTGAACGGGTGCGACGCCGTGGTCCACCTCGCCTCGATCGCCGGCGAGACATCGTTCGAGACCGCGCTCGACACCCACCTGCGCACCACGCACAGCGTGCTGGAGGCGATGCGCGGAGCCTCGGTGCGCCGAATCGTGTACGCGAGCAGCAACCACGCCGTCGGCTTCACCCCCCGGGCCGCGAGCGTCGGCGTCGACGTGCGCCCGCGGCCGGACACGTTCTACGGCCTGGGAAAGGCGGCCACAGAGGCCCTGTGCAGCCTCTACGTCGACCAGCATGATCTCCAGGCGGCGTGCCTGCGGATCGGCAGTTTCCGTGAACGGCCCACGAGGCGACGGCATCTGTCGACCTGGCTATCACCGGGCGACGCCGTCCGGCTGGTCCAGGCCTGTGTGACGGTGCCCGGCATGGGCTACGCCGTGGTGTACGGGATCTCGGCCAACAGCCGGCGTTGGTGGGATCTGGAGCCGGGCCGGACCCTCGGCTACGACCCCGAGGACGACGCGGAGGCCTTCGCCGGCCAGATCCTGGCCACCGAGGAGTCCGACGACGACCGGTTCGACGCGCGCCATGTCGGCGGCGACTTCTGCAGACCCGACGTGCCCGTCGAGGAGGAGCCCATATGAGTGCGACCATCGGCCCGAGCGACGAGACGCCCGACGTCCTCGCCTATGCCCGCCGCTGGCTCGCCGACGACCCCGATCCCGACACCCGGACCGAACTTGCCGGGCTGCTGGAACGGGCCGACGAGGGCGACGGGGCGGCGCTCGCCGACCTGCGTGACCGGTTTGGTGGCCGGCTCGAGTTCGGCACGGCCGGTCTGCGGGGGGCGTTGGGCGCCGGCCCGAACCGGATGAACCGTGTTGTCGTGATCCGGGCGGCCGCGGGCCTGGCCGCGTACGTCAAGTCGCACGGCGGGTCGAGCGTGGTCGTGGGCTACGACGCCCGACACAGGTCCGACCAGTTCGCCCTGGACACCTGTGCCGTGGTGGTCGGAGCGGGATTGCGTGCCTTCCTGCTCCCGCGGCCGCTGCCGACCCCGGTGCTCGCGTTCGCGGTCCGGCACCTCGGCGTCGACGCCGGCGTGATGGTGACGGCGTCGCACAACCCGCCTCAGGACAACGGCTACAAGGTCTACCTCGGCGACGGCTCCCAGATCGTCCCACCTGCTGACACCGAGATCTCGGCCGCGATCGAAGCTGTCGGGGCGCTGGGGTCGGTCCCACTCGCGGAGGACGGTTGGGAGACGCTCGACGAGGCCGTCCTCGACGCCTACGTCGCGAGGGTGGCCTCCGTCGTCCGCCCGGACGGACCCCGCGATGTCGAGATCGTCTACACGCCGCTGCACGGAGTGGGCGGCGAGGTCATGCGCCGCGTCCTCGAGGCTACGGGCTTCCCAAGGCCCGACTCCGTCGAGGAGCAGGCC
>DAIUDS010000145.1:0-5440 GCA_036845485.1 Jiangellaceae bacterium | reverse complement strand
ATCACACGGTAGCGGGGGCAGGATTTGAACCTGCGACCTCTGGGTTATGAGCCCAGCGAGCTACCGAACTGCTCCACCCCGCGTCGTCGAGTCCCAGCTTACGTGACGCCCGGTGGGCGCGCCAAATCCACGCCACCGCTACCCGGAGCGCTACTGGGCCGGCTCGCTGCCCCCAGACGCCGCCTCGGCCCTCGCCAGGGCCGCCTCCAGTCGCTCCAGCGCCTCGCCGTAGTCCGCCCACCGGCCCTCTCGCTGCGCGGCCTCGGCATCGGCGAAGGCCTGCTGCGCATCGGCCAGGGCGGCCGCAAGGTCGCCCTCGACGGGCGGCGGCTCCTCGTCGGCAGGCGGCGGCTCCTCGCCCGGCTGTGGCTCGGCGGGACCCTCGATGCCCGGCTCCTCGCCGGTCTTCGCGCCGGACTCTCCCTGGAAGATCTGGTCCAGCGCAGCCTGCAAGGTGTCTGCGTACCCGATCCGCGAGCCGAACGACACCAGCACCCGCCGTAGCAACGGGTACGCCGCGTCGCCGGACGCGCGCTCCACGTAGATGGGCTGCACGTACAACAGGCCACCGCCCACGGGCAGGGTCAGCAGGTTGCCCGATACGGTCTGCGCGTCACCCTGCCGCAGCAGCGAGAGCTCCTGCGCCACTTCCGGGTCGGCCTCGAAGTTGTTGGCCACCTGACCGGGACCGTCGATCTGGGTGTCGGATCGCAGCTGCAGGATCGTGAACTGTCCGTAGTCGTCGCTGCGCGCATCGGCGTTGACGGCCATGAACGCCGCCAGGTTCTGCCGGTTCTGCGGCACGTATGTGGTCGTCAACGAGAAGTTCGCCGAGTCGGACTCCGGCAGTTGGATCGTCTGGTAGTACGGCGGCTGGAACGCCTGCTCGCCGGTCGGGTCGTTGGGGACGATCCAGCGTTGTTGGCCGGCATAGAAGACCGCCGGGTTGGTCACGTGGTACGACGCGAGGAGCCCTCGCTGGATCTTGAACAGGTCCTCGGGGTAGCGCAGGTGCGCCATCAGGTCCTCGGGGATCTCCGACCGGTCCTCGACGGTGTCCGGGAAGGCGTCGCGCCACGACTGCAGGACCGGGTCGTCCTCATCCCAGGCGTAGAGCGTGACCGAGCCGTCGTACGCGTCGACGACGGCCTTGACCGAGTTGCGCACATAGTTGATGTGGTCCTGGGGCTGCGCCACGACTGCCTGCCGGACCGTTCGCGAGTCGCGCGTCGCCTCGTCGAGCGACACCCGCTGCCCGTACGGGTACGAGTTGAGCGTCGTGTAGCCGTCCAGGATCCACACAATCTCGCCGTCGACGACCGCCGGGTACGGATTCCCGTCGACCGTCAGCCACGGAGCCACGTGCTCGACCCGGGTCCGCGGGTCGCGATCGTAAAGGATCTTCGACTCGGCGTTGACGCGGTCGGAGAGCAGGATGTTGCCGTCCTGGAACTTCGTCGCGAACAGGAGCCGGTTGATGAACGAACCGACCGGCACGCCGCCGTCGCCCTGGTAGGTGTTGTTGCGCTGGTCTCCGCCGGCGTCGGGGTCTTCGGGAATGTCGAACTCGACCGGCGTCGTCTCCTCCGGCGCGCCGACGATCGAGTACTCCGGTGAGCCCTCGCCGAAGTAGATCCGCGGCTCGTACTCTCCCAGGACGCCGACCGGCGGGATGTCCTCCTCCGCCCAGACCGGCGAGCCGTCCGCGTTGCGGGTATTGCCGTACGCAGCCACGAAGCCGAAGCCGTGGGTGTACTGCGTGTGCTCGTTGATCCAGTTCTGCTGTTCCTGCGGAATGCCCGTGACGTCCACCTCGCGCACGGCGACGACGACGTCGCGGGCCTGGCCCTCCACCTCGTAGCGGTCGACGTCGAGCGTCTCCGGGAAGGAGTAGAAACCACGTACCTGCTGGAGCTGCTGGTACGTCCGCGGCACCACGTTCGGGTCGAGCAGCCGGATGCCCGGCACGGTCGCAGCGTCTTGCTTGAGCTGACCGGGCTCGGCCTGGGTCGTCGCGCTGTACTGCACGACCTCGACGTTCCGGTCCTCGACGCCGTACGCGGCACGCGTCGCCTCGATGTTGCGCTCGATGTACGGCTCCTCCCGGCCCGCTTCGCTCGGGCGGACCTGGAACTGTTGGACGAGAAACGGCCACAGACCGCCCAGCAGCACCGCGGACAGCACCATGAGGCCCAGCCCGATTCCGGGCAGGGTCCACGACCGTCGCCATACATTGACAAAGAAGAGCACGGCGACGAAGGCCGCGATGAAGATGAGAATGGTCTTCGCGGGCAGCATCGCGTTGACGTCGGTGTACGACGCACCGGTGAAGAGGCGATTGTCGTCGAGAACCAGGCCGTAGCGGTCGAGCCAGTACGCGATGGCCTTGAGCAACACGAACAGGCCGATGAGCACCGACAGGTGAGCCTGGGCGGCCGACGTGACCTTCTCCCCCGGGGTCTGCAGGCGGATGCCGCCGTACAGGTAATGGGTTATGGCCGCGATGATCAGCCCCAGGACGACGACCGCGAAACCGAAGCTCAGCACGTATCGCCACCACGGATAGTCGAACGCGAAGAACCCGAGGTCGATGTCGAACTGGTGGTCGGTCTCGCCGAACTCGCGGCCGTTGCGCCAGAGCAGGAACGTCTCCCACTGCCCGGCGGCACTGCCGCCCGCCATCATCGCGAGCAGAATCGACGCGCCGATCACCACCCAGCGGCGGATCGGGTCGATCGCGTCGCGGTACCGATCGAGGCTCTGCTGCTCGGCGCTCATCGGGCGGTAACGCGGCCGAAGACGGTATGCGACGACGGAGTTGACCGTGATCGTGGCGGCCATGACCAGTGCGAAGACGATGAACAGTCCAGCTTCGGTGAGCAACTTCCGGGTGAAGACATTGACGAAGTCGACGGACTGGAACCACAACCGGTCGGTCCACAGCGCCGTCGCCACGCCGTACAGCACGGCGAGCACCGCGAGCACGATCAAGGTTGGGACCAGGGCGCGGGTCCGTCGGGTCGACGCGCCGCGTGCACGGAACGGTTGGGCAGGGCGCGGGAAGTCCTGGCTCACCCCGTCGAAGCTATCTCACCGCCCCAGGCTTGGGTGCGGCGGCATGCAACGATTAGGAATGTCCTCGCCTTCCCTTGGTCATGCCCTTTCCGAGATTGAGCGCCACGTCGCCGACGAAGGCTGGGACCAACCGCCACGGCTCTACGCGCTCGCGTCCACAGGCGAGTTGGCCGCGCGGGAGCCGGAGCTGGCGGACCGGCTCGGGCTCGACCCCGAATCGTCCACAACCGGCCGGCTGACACCGGTCGAGCAGGAACTTCCGGAGCGTTCGCTCGAGGACCTGCTGGCAACGATCACCTGGCCGCCGACGGTCGTCGGCTGCGCTCTGGCCGTTGAGCGGATCGTGCTTCCGCCCGACACGGAGGACTCCATGCCCTCGGAGGTCGCGGAGGCCGCTCGCTGGGCGGCCGGGCATCCAGAGCGTTCCGACGTGCGCCTCGTCGTCGGGGTGTTGCGGGACGGGACGCGGTCGTCGGTACTACGGGTACGGGGTCACGACGACGACACCGACCTGGTGCGCGACCCCGAGTTGGCGCCCGACCTGGCCGACGCGTTGGAGGCCACTCTGGCCGAATGAGGCGGGCTGGACCGGCACACGGAAACGTCCCAGCCGCGCATGGATGCGGCCGCGCCGTCCGTGGGCGACCGGTCATCCACAGGTCCGGCGAGGCACGGTGCGTCGTCCACAACCGGGCGCGCGCTGGTCATCGCGTGCCCGAGCCGACTGTAGCCTCGAACGGATGTTCGATGACTCGCACGCCGATTGGGCGCAGGTGCCGGCCGGTCCGGAGCTCGCTACCGCGCTCGAGCGCGTCGAGGTCGGACGGCTGAGTGGCTTCGGGCTGGTCGAGGTCGTCAAGGCGAGCGAGCGGCTGCGGTCCTGGGTGACGGCCGTCCAGTGCGAGGCCATGGCCGAGTTGGCGCATTGCGCCGACGAGGCGCTCGCCGAGACCAGCCCGAATCCACACGCACGCACAGCCACCGTGAACGACATCGCAGTCGAGGGAGATTGCCACCGCGCTGGTCGTCGCCCGGCCGACCGCCGCGCACCGGCTCGGAATCGCGCTCGACCTGGTCGACCGGCTTCCGGCAACCCTCGCAGAGTTGAGGTCCGCAGCGATACACGAGGCGCAGGCCAGGATCATCTGCCAGCACACCGCCGTGCTCGCCGCCGACGACGCCGAGTCTCGGCGGCTACTGGTCAGGTCGAACGACGGGTGCTCGTGGCCGCTCCGGGACAGACCCCGGGCAGGCTACGGGCGATCGTCGACCGTGCCGTACAGCGCGCCGATCCGGGTGCGGCTTCCGAGCGTCACCGGCGGGCCGAATCCGAACGGCGGATCGAGGTGTGGCCGCAGCCCGACGGCATGGCTACTCTGGCCGCCATCTTGCCGGCGGATCGGGCTCACGTCCTGTACGGAGTCGTCGATGCATTCGCCAGAACGCTCGGCTCCGAGGACCCGCGCAGCATGGACCGCCGCGCCGACTGTCTGGTCGACCTGGTGGTCAATGGCGGTGACGTGACGAGTGACGATCCCTCTGGCGGGACTTCGCCGGCCGACGCAGGCGAGAGCCTGTCCACCGGCCACCGCATGGCGGGCCGATCCCGCAGGCCTGCGCAGGCCGTCGTGCACGTCACCGTGCCGATCAGCACCCTGATGGGCGTCTGCGACGAACCTGGCGATCTGGCTGGACATGGGACCATCCCGGCCGACCTCGCCCGGCGGATCGCCGCGGGGCCGAGCAGCGTGTGGCGGCGGCTGCTGACCGATCCGGCCAGCGGAACACTGCTCGACTACGGCACGACGACCTACCGTCCGCCCGCAGTGCTGGACCGTTACGTGCGGATCCGCGACGGCACCTGCCGGTTCCCCGGCTGCCGACAGTCCGCATGGCGAGGCGATCTCGACCACTCCAGGCCGTTCCCTAGCGGGCCTACGGCTGATCACAACCTGACCGGCCTGTGCCGGCACCACCACGAGCTCAAGACCAGCGGCCGATGGAAGGTGGAACACGGCACGGGTGTCGTGCTGACTTGGACCAGCCCGACCGGTCATCGCTACCTGACGGCGCCGCGCTCGCTCGATCCCGCGGAGGGGGTCACGCCCGACGACGCGCCACTGACCGGCGCCTCGACGTGGTCAGCTAACCGTGCAGACCGGCAACGCGCCGTCGTCGCCTGCGACCGCCGCCTCGACTGCGGCGATCGCGTCGTCGAGTGTCGCGATCGGGACGACACGCATGTCGCCGTTGTTGCCGTACACGGCTTCGTCGCAGTTGTCGGATGGCGCGAGGAACAGCGTCGCCCCGTCCTCGGCGGCCGCGGCGATCTTCTGCTGGATGCCGCCGATCGGGCCGACCTCTC
>DAIUDS010000144.1:0-5490 GCA_036845485.1 Jiangellaceae bacterium | reverse complement strand
TGATCCCCCGACACCGGCGCGCACTCGTCGCACCGTGCACCACCACGATCCGCGGGCTCGTCAGCGAAGTCGGCCTCGAGCCCGGCGAGGACCCGGTGCCCCGCCGCTGCGTGGTCAACATGGACTCGGTCGAGAGCGTCTCTGTCGCGATCCTCGTCGAGCGGCTCGGACGGTTGGCCGACACGCGCATGCGGCAGATCTGCACAGCCCTCGCCGTCGCGGTCGACTGCGCGGACTGACGCCGGATAGGTGGAGGAACCCACCCGGAAACATCGCAGGACCAGTGCACATGCCGTCGTCCACCCGTCCGGTAGGACCGGCCCGATGAGCCGTCCCGGACGGGCAGGATGACCGGGACTCGCTCCTCGGGCCAGCGCGGGCAGCAATGGCGCCGGACCGTGGCGATGCCGGCGTAGAGCAGCTTGTTCATCGTGCACGCACGTTGCGGCGCAGCAGAGTCACGGCTTGCGGTAGTCCGGCCGCGTCCGCCCGTCGCGGCGTGGCCGCAGTTGCATCCGCGACCCGCCGCGCTCGACTGGCAGCGGGCCGAGCCACAGCGAGGAGCCGCTCCTCCGGCCGCCCGGCGCTGAGGCACGCGGAAGGCACGGCATGCGCCTGAGTCGGCGCTGACCAGACAAGACGGCGACTGGAGTCCCAACCCTTCCAAGCTGACTGTGCGAGTTCGATTCCCGTCACCCGCTCCAATGCGAGCTCGCGGCACACCTCTCGCAGGTGTCCTCCAACCTCGATCACGTTGCCGCATGTCGCTGGTAGTCCTGGGTCGGGGCGGAGGGTCAGGGCGCGGATTAGTGGTCCGCGGCTGGCAATGACGCGGACGCGCAGGTCGTGGATGCGGACCAGCACGGTGGTGCCGGCGTGGCTGCCGCAAATGCCGATGTGGTTTGAGTCGCCTCGAAGTCAGTGAGATCCCCTAATCAATACGGAGGCGGTTCCAGTCGTGCGCCCGGCGAACCCGTCCCACCGGGCGCGACAGATGTGCCAGGCGAAGGCAGCGAAGCAGCTACTCATCGCGATCACAGACGGCCACCCACGCCTGAAGTGGCTCCCTATACCCGAGGAGGTTCGGCTGATCCGCGTCCCAAACGGTCACGAGCTTGAACCGGCCACGTGGTCCTCGAAGTTTCGACGGATCAGCCTGTCATGTCCGCCAACTGCGCAGTTGCTCCCGGTCACGACGCGGAAGCAGCGGCAACACTGGTTTCGGCAACGCTCATCTCGTGGAATCCGCCGGACTTGACGACTCGGAGTTACGTCAGTCGGGCATCAGCTCCGAGGTTGCCGATTGGAGGTGAATGGCGGCCAATGGTCCTCACCATGTGCGCCCCGGCCATCTGGCTTACGCACGGCTCAGGGATTGTGATCGCAGCCGAGGAGGCCGCGACACGAGGCCGTCGCGGGGTCCTCGTCGCCGAGGACTCGTACGAGTACGGGCAGCAAGTCCTCGGCCCTTCGCAGACCGAGCGCGGCCTGACCGGTGTGCACTGTGGCGACGGCTAGGTCCACCAGCACGGCTAACGTCTCGGGATGATCATTCCCCAGCCCATCGACCGCCGCGGCGGCGGCCTCCTCGAGGAGTGCGACAGCATGGCCAGGCTCGCCTCGCGCTGCATGCACGAGGGCCAAGTTGTGCTTCGCACGGATTGCTTCGAGAGAACCGACACCGAGACGCTGTTCGATCTCGGCGAGCGTGAGCTCGAACAGCCGAATGGCCGCCGCCGGAAAAGTGACCGGATCCTGCAGTGGGGTCACGGCCGTTGGGCCGTTCGGATGGCGGTTATCCGGTCGCTCGAAGCTCACGCGAGCCTCCCACCCAAGACGGCCTGGCACTCTGACAGCCCAGCAACGCACATTGTGGGCCTTGGCCGGAGCCGGCGTGACGGTCCGCTCTAGCGATCGAGACAGTGCTATCGGCCTGGAGGGAGCCCGTCCCCAAACGGCCGGCCGCCCAGCTGCTGCCGCCCGTGAGCCGAGCGCCAGTTCGAGGTGTCCGGACCGACCGGGAGGATGCCTGAGGAGTTGAGCTTGCGGTGGACGACGTAGAAGTGCGTCTTGATCTGGGTGAAGTCGACCGTGTCGCCGAAACCGGGGGTCTGGAACAGGTCACGCGCGTACGCCCACAGCACCGGCATCTCGGTCAGCTTCTGCCGGTTGCATTTGAAGTGGCCGTGGTAGACGGCGTCGAAGCGGACCAGGGTCGTGAACAGCCGGACGTCGGCCTCGGTGATCGTCTCGCCCATCAGATAGCGCTGGTCGGTCAGCCGCTCGGAGAGCCAGTCCAGCGCGGTGAACAGTCGCCGGTAGGCCTCCTCGTACGCTCTCTGGGTCGTCGCGAAGCCGCAGCGGTACACCCCGTTGTTGACGTCGGTGTAGACGCGCTGCATGACCCCGTCCATCTCGTCTCGCAGCTTTTCCGGGTAGAGATCGGGCGCACCGTTGCGGTGGTGGGCGGTCCACTCGGTGGAGAAGTCGAGCGTGATCTGCGCGAAGTCGTTGGTGACCAGCGCCCGGGTCGTGACGTCGACGATGGCCGGCACCGTGATCCCCCGGGAGTACGCCGGGTCGCGGGCGAAGTAGGCCTGCTGCAGCCGCTCGTACCCCAGTACCGGGTCCCGCCCGTCGGGATCGAGGTCGAAGGTCCAGCTGCGCTCGTCGTGCACCGGGCCGCACGACGCCAGGGAGATGGCCTCCTCCAGGCCGAGCAGCCGGCGGACGATGACCGCCCGGTTGGCCCAGGGACAGGCTCGGGCCACCACCAGCCGGTACCGGCCCGGCTCGACCGGCCAGCCGCCGGACCCGTCAGCGGTGATCCGGTCGGTCACGTAGCTCCGGTCTCGCTCGTACCCCTTCGGCCTCTTCACCCTGCCGAGAACAGGTGCTGCCAACACTCCGCCTCCCCTTTCTCGCTCACCCGCATCACGCGTACTGCTCGCGTCCCAACCGTCGGTCCTCCAGCACCCGGAAATCGGCACGCTGTCGGCTGACCATGTCGAGGTCCATCTCCACGGACAGGGCCTCGTCCCCGTCGTGCTTCGCGCGCGCGAGGACGTCGCCCATGGGCCCGATCACCTGGCTGCATCCGCCCATGGCCACGCCGCTGTGGGTCCCGGCGGTGTTGACCTGGACGACGACGCACTGGTTCTCGATGGCCCGCGCCTGGCCGAGGACCTGCCAGTGCTCCACCCGGGCCGCCGGCCACGCTGCCGGGACCAGGAGGACCTCGCACGACTCGTCGACCAGCCGCCGGAACAGCTCCGGGAACCTCAGGTCGTAGCAGGTGGCCAGCCCCGCGGTCGCCACCTGCCCACCGGCCGTCCGCAGCGGCACGGTGACAACGTCCGTTCCGGCCTCGAGCAGGGACCGCTCGCCCTCGCCGAACCGGTGGATCTTCCGGTAGGTGCCGAGGACCACACCGGTGGGGCTGAGCACCACTGAGGTGTTCCACATCCCGCCGGTCCCCCGCTCGACGAATGACCCGGCATGCACCGTCGCGCCGGCCGCCCGCGCCGCCTCGCGCATGGTCTCGACGAAGGGACCGTCCAAGGGCTCCGCGCGCTCGGTCCACCGATCGGATGCGAAGCCGCCATGGGCCCACAGCTCCGGCAGGACGACCAGATCGGCGTCCCGCTGCTGCGCCACCACGCCGGCCACGCGCTGCACGCGCTCCTCGGGGGTCTCCTCGTCGCCGTAGGCGACCTGCACGACCCGCAGCCGGAGGCGGCGCACTGCGCCGCCTCCGGCCAGGGCCTCCGGCGAGGAGGCGGGCATCAGGGACGCAGCGGGATGGCGAGCGGACGCAGAGGCGCACCCGACGCCCCCCGCAGCCGGATCGGCGCGGCGATGAGGCAGAACTCGTGCACCCCGTCGCGAGCAAGCCCCTCGAGGTCGAGCAGCTCGATCATCGGCACGCCTGCCTCCGCAAGGAAGTGGCAGTGCCCCGGCAGCCAGTTGTCGTCGTGCTCCGAGGGCCCCACCTCGACGCACTCCTGGTCCGCGCCGATCGCGATGATGCCCTGGTCGGTCAGCCAGCGGCCGGCCTCCAGGCCCAGCCCGGGCGGGTCGCCCAGCACCTTGGAGCCGTCTGGCCAGTACCGCATCCGCCCGGTGCGCACGAGCACGACGTCCCCGGACTGGATCTCCAGGCCGGCCCGACCGAGGGCGTCACGGCAGTCCTCGATCGTGATGGCGTAGGAGGGCGGCAGGCACTCCACTCCCTTGAGACCGGCGATGTCGAGCAGGACGCCGCGGGCGACGATCGGCGGGATGGTCTCGGCCCCACCCCTCGTCCAGTGCCGGCTGCCAAGGTGCTCCTCGGGAGTGAACCCGTTGTAGATCTTGCCGTCGACGCCGAAGTGGTTCAGCGCGTCGATGTGCGTGCCGGTGTGCGTGTACATGAACACCACGTCGCCCGAATAGCAGACGTGCTGGTTCGTCTGCGAGCCGACGCCGTTGAGGTTGTCGACGACGGTGCCGCCGGGCGTGTGGCTCATGAAGATCTGGTAGCTCGGGTCACCAGCCGCCTGGAAGCTCGGCATGCCGACGAAGTAGTCGATGCTCAGGTCGTAGACCACGGAGGCGTCGGCGCGGGCCATGACCGCTGCCTGCGACAGCGGGCTCATCAGGTTCAGCGCGCCCCGCTCGTCCTCCGGGCCGTAAGGGCTGGTCCCGACGCGGATGCCGGCGAGGGTCATGCCGTCACCTCGAAGTCCACGACCGCGCGGTCGGACACCATCGGCAGCAGCTCCTCGACGACCTCCATGTGGAAGGGCGCGGTCGAGTACTGCTCCAGGTCCTCCCAGCTGCGGAAGTCGGTGATGAGGGCGCCGTCCCACGGGTCGCCGTTCTCATTGGGCTCGCCGACGTGCTTGCCCATGCTCCACGCCGCGATGTCGAACTCGGACGAGGTGGACAGACGGTCGAGCAGGGCCAGGATCTTCTCGTTGTCGTGGCCCTCGGCCACGCGCCAGACGAAGACGTGTCGGATCACGGTTTTCTCCTTTGCATTGCCGCGACGCAGGTCGCGGAGGTCAGTGGGGTGTCAGACGTCGAGGACGATGCGGTTGCAGAGCGCTCTCGACACGCAGGGGAAGAGCACGGACATCGAGGCGTGCTCGGCGGCGGTGTAGACCGAGTCGCGGTGCGCGACCTCGCCGTCGAGGACGTCGAGCTCGCAGCTGCCGCAGGTCCCTTCGCGGCAGTCGTAGTTCACGTCCACGCCTGCGGTGATCAGCGCGTCGAGAATCGACTGCTGCTCCGCGACGGTGACCGTGACGTCCGAGTCGGCGCAGTGCACCTCGAACCGCTCGAGCCCGAGGTCGGGTTCGATCTGCCGGGCGGTGAACCGTTCGAGGTGCAGTTCGGTGCCCCCGGTCGCGGGGTACAAGGTGATCTCTACCGTCGTGGATCCGACCGTGATGCCGACGTCTTCGAGTTCCCACCCGTAGGTGAACACGATCCGCCGGTCCGGGACGA
>DAIUDS010000143.1:0-5509 GCA_036845485.1 Jiangellaceae bacterium | reverse complement strand
CGACAGATGCGCCCACATCACCACCCCGCCCATGGACTGGGCGTGGCTGGACACCAGGTCCGACATGCCGTCGCCGTCGAGATCTGCCAACGTCTGCCGGGAGTTGTCGAACGACCAGCCACCGGTTCGAAGGTCCTGCCACACGACCGGGGCCGCGAAGCTCGCACCGGTGTTGCGGTGCACGAACACCAGGAGGCCTCCGGTCGACTGCCGGTGCAGCGACACAACGTCGTCCAGACCGTCTCCGGTTACATCGCCCATCAGCTGGCGTGAGGCGGTGAAGCTCCACCCACCGCTGGAGAGCGTGGACCACCGGGTGCGATCGGCCGTGTCGTAGTAACCGTCGGCGTGCCACGGCACGACGTCGAGGGTCAGCCCGGACAGTGTCCGGCGAACCAGCACCGCCTCGCCGGTGCCGTCACCGTCGACGTCCCCGCCCAGCAGCCGGGTCGCGCTCGTCGCCCACGTGGTGTCCGGGCCGACCCACGACACACCACCGGTGGCAACCGAAGTCATCCAGGCCGAGCCACCCATGTTTTCGAAGATCGCCAGATCGCCGGCCCCGACCTGCCTGCCCATAGTAGCGGCTGTGCGTGCCCGGATCGTCGGCAGCGCGTCGTAGAGCAGTTGACCAGGGCATTCGGTGCTGCCTCCGTCGCGGTGTCCGGAGATCGCGGGAAGGGTCCTCTGATCCGGGTATGCCACCGCCGCGGTCGGGTCGACGCCGTGCAGGGAGAACTTCCAGGAGAACAGCCGCTCGTATGCGTTGAGCAGGGCCAGCTCGGGGTGCTTCGACGTGTACGTGCCCAGGACCGACACGCCGAACGCATTGCTGTTGTACCCCGCTGTGTGCGCACCGACCACGGCCCGGTCGACGCCGCCCCACCGGCCTTCCCAGAGCCGTCCGAACCGGTCGACCAGGAAGTTGTAGCCGATGTCCCGCCAACCCCTGCCGAGGACGTGGTAGGCGTAGATGCTGCGGATGATCCCCGGCACGTCGGACTGCGAGTACGAGTTGGTGCCCGCGGTGTGGTGGACGAATCCCCCGAGAACCTGCCCGTACTCCGGATCGCCGGGCTCGCGGATCGTCTCGTCCGCGCCCCACTGCGCACGGGTGTAGATCTGCGGCTTGGCCGGAGCCGCCGCGGCCGCCGACGCGGCCGACTCGCCAACCGTGTCATCGGCGCTCGACTCGCCGGGGTCGACCAGATCGATCCGCATCCCGGCGGGAAGTTTGCCTGCACCGCCGGGTGCGACGCGCACCTGAATGCCGTCGGACTCCGGGACTATCAGCGGCTCGGTGCCGCCACGAGCACCCTCGGCCTCTGCAGAGCCGGGATCCGGAGCGTGGTCGGCGTCGTCGATCGGAAGCTCCGTCCACGACGACCACCCGTCGTCCGCGCGGGTGCGCGCCCAGACGCTCATGTCCCTGTCGGTCGCATCCGTCCAGGTCACAGCCGCGAGCTGAAACGGCTCGGTCTCCAGCGTGTCCGTCTCCATCCGGCCAGAAGGGCCGGTACCGGTACTCCGGAGGGTTCCCCCGCTGGATCCGCCTGTACCGCTCCCGGCGGCGTTCAGTGGGATGGTCTGGATCTCCGGTTCGACCGGCCGCGGGTCTGCCTCGACCTGGATGGTCGGCAGGGCGACGAGCCCGGCTACCCCCAAGGACAGCGTCACCAACAGCCGTCCGACACTCCGCGCAGAAGAGCTGGTTGCCGACATCCGCACCGATCCTTCCCTTCCACACCGACGGTGACCGGAGCAACAAGCGCGCCGTAGCCTAGCGGCTCGTCGGCGGACCTCGACGCAGGGCTCAGTTCGGCCGACTGACCGTCAGGGCCAGGTGAACGGACCTCCCCACCGCGCAGGTCGCCGTAGCGCTGTGCGTGCCGGGCGGCCGCCTTCTTCGTCGCCGGTGAGACACGGCCGAAGGGCGTGACCTGAAAGGCACGGCCACTGCTCGACGCCTTCCTGGCGGCGAACGAGTCGACCATGAGGGCGAGCCCTACCGCGTGCACACGCACCTGAGCCCACCAGCGGTGTGGCGGCCCCGGCCGCCGACTGGGTGGCGGCAACATTGCCGCACGTACGGCCGGTGGCCCGGGCCCGCCGCTGGGATGGCATCTTCCGACGATCTCTGCCGACGACCTGGCGGACGCCGGTGCCACGTGGGCGATCGAGCGGGTTCAGTCCTCCGCGGCCGCGAGAGCCCGGGATCGGTCCCGCGCGGCCTCGATCGCGGCCAGGAAGTCGGCGCGGACCCGTCCCTCCTCCAGGATCCGCACAGCGGCGGCGGTCGTGCCGGCCGGGGATGTCACCTGCTCCCGCAAGACGGTCGGGTGTTCGCCGGTCTCGCGCAGCAGCTTGGCCGAGCCCACCACGGTCTGGACCACCAGCTCCGTGGCCGTCGCCCGCGGCAGCCCCAGGTGGACGCCGGCCTCGATCATGGCCTCGACCACGTAGAAGACGTACGCAGGGCCGGTGCCGGAGATCGCCGTGACGGCGTCCTGCTGCTTCTCCGGAACCCGCACCACCCGGCCGGTCGCCAGCAGGAGCTGCTCTGCCTCGTGCAGGTGTACATCGTCGCAATGCGACCCGGGCGAGATCGCCGCCATGCCCTCGTCGACCATCGCCGGCGTGTTGGGCATGACCCTGACGACGGCGACGCCGTCCGCCAGCCGCGACTCGATGAACCGCGTGGTGATTCCCGCCGCCAGCGAGACGACGAGCTGACCCGGCCGGACGTGCGCCGCGATCTCGCCCACCAACGCCCCCATGTCCTGGGGCTTGACCACCAAGGCGAGCGTGTCCGCGCGGCGGGCCGCCGTCGCGTTGTCGACGACCTCGACGCCGTAGCGTTCCTCCAGATCCTTGCCGCGTTCGGGGCGGCGGTTGGTGACGAGAAGGTCCTCTGCCCGCCGCCCCGCGCGCAGCAGGCCGGACAACAGGGTCTCGCCCATGACCCCCGTTCCCAGGATGGCGACGGTCATTTCTTGGTCACCAATGAACGCAGGAAGAACGTGACGTTGGCCGGACGCTCGGCCAGGCGGCGCATCATGTAGCCGTACCACTCGTGTCCGTACGGAACGTAGACGCGGACGGTCTCGCCCGAGCGGGCCAGTCGCCGCTGTTCGTCGGGGCGCACGCCATAGAGCATCTGGTACTCGTAACTGCCCTGCTCGCGCCGGTAGCGCGCGGCCAGCGACCCGGCAATCTCGACCAGCCGCGGGTCGTGGGTCGCCAGCATCGGGTAACCACCACCGCTGAGCAGGATCTTCATGCACCGCACGTAGGACCGGTCGACGTCGTTCTTGTCCTGGTAGGCGACGCTGGCCGGCTCCTGGTACGCGCCCTTGCACAGTCGCACCCGCGAGCCGGCATGCGCGAGGCGACGGCAGTCCGCCTCGGTCCGGTGCAGGTATGCCTGCAGGACCGCGCCCGTCGCCGGGAAGTCCTTGCGGACGTCCTCCAGGATCGACAAGGTCGAGTCGGTCGTGGTGTGGTCTTCCATGTCGAACGTCACCGTAGTGCCGGCATCGGCGGCGGCCTGGCAGATCTCGCGGGCGTTCTCGAGCGCGATCCGCTCTCCATCGCCGGGCAGAGCCTGGCCGAAGGCCGAGAGCTTGACCGAGACCTCGGCAGACCCCGTGAGCCCGGCCTCGCGGAGCGCTTTCAGCAGCGAGATGTAGGCGCCGGCCACGCGCTCGGCCTGCGTCCGATCGAGGGTGTCCTCGCCCAGATGGTCGATCGTCGTGGTCAGACCATCCGCTACGAGCTCGCGGGTCACGCGTACGGCGTCCTCGTTCTCGTCACCGGCGATGAATCGCGCCACGACGCCGCGGGAGATCGGCGCCTTCTCGACCACCCTGTGTAACCGATTGCTGCGTGAAACGCCAAGCAGCAGCTCGCGAAGCACGTCGCCCGACCTCCTCCTCCGTTCCGGCGTCAGGCTACGGCACGGCGACGGCCCCGGCGCCTCCCATCCTCACGACGGCCCGAGACGGCCGAGCGGCCTGGCGGTTCAGGCCGTACGGCGGCGGAGCGTGGCCGCACCCAGGGCGAGCAGGCCTACTGCGAAGGCACCGATGATCGTGGCGTAGCCCCAGACGCCGGGATAGGCGTTCGTCTGAACTTCGCGCATGGCGTCGACGGCATACGAGAGCGGCAGGACGTCGGAGATTGCGCTGAGGACGTCGGGCATCTCATCCCTCGCCACGAGCAATCCGCAGAGCAGGAACTGCGGTAGCACCAGCGCGGGCATGAATTGGACCACCTGGAACTCCGTCGACGCGAATGCGCTGACAAAAAGCCCGAGAGCCACTCCCAGCACGGCGTCCAGTCCGGCGACCGCGATCAGCATCCAGGTCGGCCCGGCCACGTCGAGGTCGAGCAGACCGATTGCGAGACCCGACGCCAGCAGGCCCTGGACGATGGCCAGCAGCCCGAAGGCAAGCGCGTAGCCGAGCAGGAAGTCCAGCTTGCCGGTCGGCATCGAAAGCAGCCGCTCGAGCGTCCCAGACGTGCGCTCGCGCAACGTGGCGATCGAGGTGACCAGGAACATCACCACGAAGGGGAACAGGGCGAGCAAGGCCGGTCCGATCTGGTCGAAGACCGGCCCGCCCTCGTACAGCCACCACAGCAGCGTGAGCAGAAAGGCCGGTACGAAGAGCAGCAGGGCCAGCGTCCGTGGGTCGTGCCGGAGCTGGGTAAGAACGCGACCCGCCGTTGCGAGCGTGATCCGAAGGCTCATCGGCCGGCCTCCTGGTCGATCAGGTGGAGGAAGGCCTGCTCGGCGTCCACGGCGCCGGTGCTCTCGAGCAGGCCGGCCGGGGTGTCGTCGGCGAGGAGCATGCCCTCGCGCAGGAGGAGCAACCGCTGGCACCGTTCGGCCTCGTCCATGACGTGGCTCGACACCAGCAATGTCACACCTGCCGACGCGAGACGATTGAACAGGTCCCACAGGTCCCGCCGCAGCACCGGGTCGAGACCGACCGTCGGCTCGTCGAGCACGAGCACCTCCGGCGCACCGAGCAGCGCGACCGCGAGCGACGCTCTCGACTCCTGTCCGCCGGACACGTTCTGCACCAGGTCGTCCGCATGCGACGCCAGATCCACGTTCTCGATGGCCCGGTCGACGTCGGTCCTGTCGGCACCGAGTACGGCGGCAAAGTAACGCAGGTTCTCCCGGACCGTGAGGTCGCGATAGACGCTGGGCGCTTGGGTGAGATAACCGACCCTGTTGCGCAGCGGCGGCGAACCGGCCGGCAGTCCGAGAACCTCCACGGTGCCGGACTCCACCTGCTGAACGCCGACGATCGCCCGCATCAGGGTTGACTTCCCCGATCCCGACGGGCCCAGCAAGCCGGTCAACGTGCCACGACGCACCGTCAGGTCGAATTCGTCGAGCACCGCCCGGAGTCCGCGTACGACGCGCAGACCATGGACCCGGATCGCCACGTCGGGCTCGGCCGTTGCGGCCCGCCTCGTCGGCTCCGGTGCGCGCTCGGGG
>DAIUDS010000142.1:0-5551 GCA_036845485.1 Jiangellaceae bacterium | reverse complement strand
CTACTCGGCCTACCTGCATCCGGCCGGTGACGGGCGACTGATCGGGATCGGACAAGACGCCAACGCGAACGGACAGGTCCAGGGCAGCCAGGTATCGCTGTTCGACGTCAGTGACGTGGCGGCGCCGGAGCGGCTCGACACCAACACGATCACGGGTGGGTGGTCCGACGTCGAGCACGACCCGCACGCGTTCCTGTACTGGCCCGAGACCGGGACCGTCGTGATGCCGGTATGGGCGTATGGCGACGCCGGCGGCTCACTCGAGAACGGTGAAAAGCTGGCCATGGCCGCGGGCGCACTCGTCCTCCGGCTGGACCGCGATGCCCTCATCGAGGTCGGGGTGCTGTCCCATGTCCGGTCGGCGGGCCAGGTCGACTGGTCGCACGACCCGTCGATCCGGCGCTCACTGGTCATCGGCGAGACGTTGTGGACCGTGTCGGGGAGCGGCGCGATGGCCAGCGACCTCGACGACCTCGTGGAGCGGGCCTGGGTTCCATTCCCGGACTGACATCCGGGCGGACCCGGACCGTCATTTCATTCGTCGACGATCTGGTGCTTGCGTTCGATCAGCTTGGTCTCGATGCGAGCGGCCAGCGTCGTCGGCACCCACAAGCCGTACCGACGATCGGGCGACGAACCAGGAAGGGCGCCGGGCTCCCTCGGCTTTCCCGTGATCATCAAACCGCACTGGCCAACCGCGGCACCGAAGTCTTCCAATAGGCCCGGCACGAAATCACTTCGGTATGCAACGCCTGGGACTCCTTGCGACTCCTCCGAGCGTCGATACAGAACCGTCATGGGTACACAGTGCCAGCCCGCGGCCTCCGTCACGTAAAAACCGGCGCGCGACGGTCGACCCGATCAGACGACGGCGGTCAGGATGATGATCCTGCGAACCAGGGTCGGCGGTTCGCCGAGTATCTCGAGCGCTCGATCGACAACGTGATCGCGCACGGCCGGATCGAGGCGAGCGACGAAGGGTGCGATGTGGGCCATCCCCAGCCGCCACGCCACCAGATCGGCTGCGTCGAGCTCGGGAAATGCGACGTCGACCGCGTCGACATCGGCGTCCAGGTCCGCCTCTCGGGTGGCGGCCGCCATGCTCTGCGTGCCCATCAGGGCTGCTGCCGGACCGGACTGGATCGCGTCGTACCACGGCGGCAGGACGTAGCCGACGGTCTCGAGCGCGTCGAGGACGGCGGTCTTCACCGGGTGGTCGAGTTCGTTCCCATAGCTGGACACCAGCACGACGCCGCCGGATGCCGCGACCCGGCGCGCCTCGCGCAGGCCGTCGGCGGGTGGCTCGACGTGGTTGAGACAGAAGGCGGCGACGACCGCACCGAAGGCCCCGTCCGGGAACGGCAGCCGGCGGGCATCGGCGACGACACCGGGGGCCGGGCCTGCGGCGATCATTCCCGCAGCGGCGTCGGCGGCGACGACCTCTGCGCCGCGAGCTCGCAGCGCCCGGGTGGCGGCTCCGGTTCCCGAACCGACGTCCAACGCGAGGCGTCCGGACAACGGGACCGGGCTGCGAGCGACCAGGACGTCGGCCAGCCGGTCGTACAGCCGCGCCGGACCGGCGGCCCACGCCGTGGCGCTCGCCGAGTAGGCGGCGCCGATCAGCGAGGTCATAGACATGCGGTGCCCTCTCGCGCGCGGTCGCACCACCAACCGAGCTCGTCGTCGTCGCCGAGCGCCTTCTCCCATCCGAAGACGACCAGGCTGCCCAACAGGCAGATCGCGAGCTGACGTTCGTACCATCCGTCGGTGGTGGCACCATGTCCGTCGAGGGATGCGCGGAATGCCGTGATCGCGTCCTCCTTGGCGTGTGGGAGCCGGGCCTGGTTGATCGAGAGGTACCACGCCAGTTCGTAGCACGGCGGGGCCTCGCCCGGATAGGACCAGTCGATGAGGACGGTGCGTCCGTCGGAGGCAGTGCCGACGTTGCCCAACTTCCAGTCACCGTGCACGAACGTGGTCGGCGTGCCGCCGACCGCCTCGACGAGAGGACCGGGATCACGGCGCAGATCGTCGACGACGCAGAGCACGGAGGATGGCACCCGCTCCGCGAACCGGTTCCAGCCCTCGGCGGCGAGACGCGGGACCGGGTCGGGCCAGCCTCGGGCCTCCTCGACGCCGAGGCAGGCCTGGTTGAACCAGCTCCAACGGTTCGCCAGGGGCACCAGGCCGAGTTCGTCCCGCCAACCGAGCATCCGCGCCGAGAGCCCCGCGATGTCGTCGAGGTAGGTCAGGTGGCGAGCCATCGGGATGGTGTCGTCGCCCGGCGGCACCAGATCCCCGGACAGGTCGCGCATCAGAACGGCCCCACCCCAGCCATTGCGCCCGAGGCCAGCGGCGACGCCCACGACGCCGTGGTCGATCCGCTCGGCGTAGCAGTCCATCAAACCGGCGGACCAGACCTGGATCGGATGGCAGCCGACGTCGCCGCTGAAGCGCATGGTCCAGTCCCCGTCGACGTGGACGTGCTTGAGCACGTATGGCTCTCCGTCGATGACTATGTGCTCGAGCTCCGACCCGGACTTCGAGTCGCTGCTGAGGAAGGCCTCTCGGCGGGTCGCGCCGGCGATCAGCTCTTCGACGGAGGCGGCCACCGGCCTCGGCCTGAGTGGACGCTCGGCGGACATGGCTCTCAGAACACCTCGGGGCACCAGGGCTCGCGGTCGTGGGCGAATGCCCGGGACATCGCGGCCACCGCTCCGTCGTGGCGTTCGTCGACGCGACCCGCGACGGCGAGTGCCGCCAGTGATGTGCCTCCGAGAAAGGCCGTGCCGAGCTCCGTGCCCGACAGAGCGATGTCGGCAACATCCCCCGTACGCGAGCACGCGGCGCCCTTCGGGCCGCCGGAAAGCCGCCACCTGCCCTCGTTCCACGGGCAGAACTCGTCGGTGACCTCCAGCACGACGTCGATCTCCTGTGCATACGTGCGCGCGGCCAGGGCCCGGCCCACGTCGACGACGCGCACCCACAGGTTGTCGACGGCGGTCAGTTCGACCGCGAACGGGTCGGCGAGGAGGAGCTGCAGTGGCTCGTCCAGCGGTCGGTTCCGGGCGGTCAGCTTCCGAACCAGGTCGAGCTCCGTCACGAATGCCCAGGTGCCGGCGTGCGCCTCGGGAGTGGCGGCCGCGAGCTCACGGATTCTCACCTCGTTGTCCGGCTCGGAGGCGGCCCAGTCGCTCTTGATGTTGTAGACGACGTACCCGGTGACGCCCGCGTCGGGCTCGTCGTACACCGCGACCCGCAGCGCCGTGCCGCCGCGACGACGGTGCTCCGGGTCCCAGAGCCGGTAGTCCCACCACGAGCCGTTTCGGCTGAGCCATCCGACGGTGACCGGACGGAGCTGCTCGTACACGGCACTGAGGTCTGCACGCGCCTGGTCGAGTTCGACCTGCCGCATCCGTCCGGTTCCCCGGCCGGTGCCCGGGCGCATCCGCAGCCGAGGTGTGCGTGCGGTCAGGCGCGCGCCGCGCGCGGCCGGTCCGTAACCGAACCGGCCGTAGATGGCAGCCTCGGACGCCCACAGGGCCGCCACGGGTTCACGTTCGTTCTCGTGCAGCTCCGTGAGCTGGTGCCGCATCAAGGACGTGAGCAGGCCTCGCCGGCGATGGGTGGGCGCGACGCTGACCAACGTGACAGCGGCGACCGGCGTGACGGCACCGGGCACGGTGAGCTCCCGGCTGAAGATCGCCGCCGTTCCGACGATCGCGTCCTCGTCGAAGACGGCCAGGCTCCGCTCCGGCTCGAACACCAAGGACTCGATCTCGCACTCGTCGTCGCGGAGCTCGTCGCCGAACGCGTCGAAGAGGACCTTGAGGAAGGCAGGGAACTCCTCGGCCGAGATGGGCCTCGTCTCCAGCCCAGACGGCGCATCAAGTGGCATGACCTGATGTCTACACGGAGAGGACCACATGCGGCGACACGTTTGCATCGAATCGAAGGCCACCGCCGGCTCCGCAGCGTGGGGTGAACGGGCGCGGCCGTGGCGTACGGGCGGCCTCCCGGAAGCTTCGCGGACTTCCGTCCCTGCGGTCCGGAAGCGTCGGTAGCCTGTTGCGGACGTGCTCCGCCATGGCAGGCTGACGTTACGTATGGTTGTCAGGACAAATCCGGGAGATCGATGAGAGGCATCGCGGGGGCGCCGGTCAGCTTCGGCGTGTTCGAGCTCACTTCGGACGGCCCACTGGCGGAACCCGACAAGATCCTGAGCGCTCTGCACGACGCCGGATACGACGGGGTGGACCTCGGGCCCGTGGGATGGATGGGAGAAGGCGAGGCGCTGCGTCAAAGGCTGCGCCGCCATGGTCTAGCACTGGCCGGCGGCTGGGTCGACCTGCCGTTCTCCGACGACGACGCCTTCGTAGCGGCGCTTCCCGCGCTCGACACCGCCATCGAGGTGTTCGTCGGCGGGGTGGTCGTAGACCCGGCCCGCCCGCCACTGCCGACGCTCGCCGACTCCGGGTCCGAGGTCCGGCGTGCGCACCCGGGCGGCCGCGAAGAGGGTCTGGGCCTGGGCGAGGAAGGCTGGGACCGCTTCGTCCGCAACGTCGACACCGCCGCTGCCCGTGTCCGCGCCGCCGGGCTCGAACCGACCTTCCACCACCACGTGTGCACCTACGTCGAGACGCCCGAGGAGATTGACGCCCTTCTTGCCCATACGGACGTCGACTTGACGCTCGACACGGGGCACTTGCTCCTCGGCGGTGGAGAGCCCGCCGCCGGCCTCGAGAGGTGGGGGTCGCGGATCAACCACGTCCACCTCAAGGACGCCCGCCTGTCCGTGCTGGACCAGATCGTCCGCGACGGCGCCGGCAGTCGGGCGGTGTGGGAACGTCGCGTCTTCGTGCCGCTCGGACAGGGCGACTTAGATCTCGACGGCTTCATGACCGCGCTGGTCGCGTCCGGGTACAGCGGCTGGCTCGTCATCGAGCAGGACGTGATCCCGACACCCGACGACCCACCCGGCAGCGCCGCCGCCGACCAGCAAGCCAACCGCGCAGCCCTGCGGACGTGGTTGCCGTGACCGATCGCGTGCGCGTGGCGGTGGCCGGACTCGGCGCGGTGGCCCAGTCCGTGCACCTGCCGCTGCTGGCCCGGCGATGGGACCTGTTCGAGGTTGCTGCCGTTTGTGATCTCTCGCCCTCGCTGCGCGACGAGTTGGGCGAGCAGTACGGCGTCCCGGTCGGCAACCGCTACCCGACGGTCGGCGAGATGGTCACGGGCGCCGCGGTGGACGGGGTCCTGCTACTCATGTCCGGTTCCCACGGTGCGGCTGCCCTACACGCCGTGCGCAACGATGTCGCAGTGTTCTGCGAGAAGCCGCTCGCTTACACGGTGTCCGAAGCCGACCGGCTCGCCGCGGCCGAGGCCGACCGCGGTCGGCCATCCGTGCTGCTGGCCTACATGAAGGAGTACGACGAGGCCGTGGATCGGCTGCGCGAGCGGTTGGTCGACGTGCGTGACGTGCGCGCCGTCGAGGTGTGCGTCTTGCACCCGTCGAGCGTCTCGCAGCTGGCCTTCGCGAACCTGCGACCGG
>DAIUDS010000141.1:0-5607 GCA_036845485.1 Jiangellaceae bacterium | reverse complement strand
CTCGATTACGCTCAGCGCGTCCAGCGTCCGAGGCCGACCGATCCGGGGAGGGGCGCACACGTGGCTGCAATCGTGCTCGTCGGCGCCCAGTGGGGCGACGAAGGCAAGGGCAAGGCGACCGACCTGCTCGGCGGCGCTGTGGACTACGTCGTCAAGTTCAACGGGGGGAACAACGCCGGGCACACCGTGGTGATCGGCGGCGAGAAGTACGCGCTCCATCTGCTGCCGTCCGGCGTCCTCACACCGGGCGTCGTGCCGGTCATCGGGAACGGGGTCGTGGTCGATCTCGGCGTCCTGTTCGAGGAGATCGACGCGCTCGAGGCTCGCGGGATCGACACGTCGCGTCTGGTCGTCAGCGCCAACGCGCACCTCATCACTCCGTACAACCGCACGCTGGACAAGGTCGCCGAGCGCTTCCTGGGCAGTCGCAGGATCGGAACGACCGGCCGGGGAATCGGGCCGACGTACGCGGACAAGATGTCCCGGGTAGGCATCCGGGTGCAGGACCTGTTCGACGAGAAGATCCTGCGCCAGAAGGTCGAGGGCGCGCTCGAGCACAAGAATCAGGTGCTGGTGAAGGTCTTCAACCGGCGTGCGATGAGCGTCGACGACGTCGCAGACGAGCTGCTGGGCTTCGCCGACCGGCTGCGCCCGATGGTCGTGGACACCGCCACCCTTCTCGTCGAGGCCCTGGACAACGACTGCACCGTACTGCTCGAAGGCGGCCAGGCCACGCTGCTCGACGTGGACCACGGCACCTATCCCTTTGTCACCTCGTCCAATCCGACCGCGGGCGGAGCCTGCACGGGATCCGGCATCCCGCCCACGCGCATCGACCGGGTCATCGCGGTGATCAAGGCATACACGACCCGGGTGGGGGAAGGCCCGTTCCCGACGGAGCTCTTCGACGCCGACGGTGTGCGACTTCAGAACGTGGGCGCGGAGTTCGGGACGACGACGGGCCGGCCGCGCCGGTGCGGTTGGTTCGACGCCGTCATCGGCCGATACGCGGTTCGCGTCAACGGGGTCACCGACCTCGTGCTCACCAAGCTCGACGTGCTGACCGGTCGGGAGAAGGTTCCGGTCTGCGTCGCGTACCAGGTCGACGGTGCCCGGCACGAGGTGATGCCGATGACCCAGACCGAGTTCCACCACGCCGTTCCGGTGTACGAGGACCTCGACGGCTGGGACGAGGACATCTCCGGCGCCCGGTCGCTGAGCGACCTGCCGGCAGCGGCTCATGCGTACGTCGCAGCCGTCGAGGACATGTGCCGTGCACCCATCTCGGCCGTGGGGGTCGGTCCGGGACGCGACCAGACGATCGTGGTGCGGGACCTGGTTTGACCGGCTGAAGGCCGAGTGCAGCTACAGCCCGCGAGCCACCATGTCCAGCGTGCGCTCGAGCGCCGCCTCCCTCGCATCGTCGGGCAGGCCGGCCAGAGGGCCGTCGAGGACGAGCCGGGACAGTCCGTGGACGGCGGACCATGCCGCGAGCTCGGCGAGCGGACGCCGTTCGGCCGGTAGGTAACCCGTTGCCACCAGGTCGTCGAGGCCCCGCGTGAGCATCAGGAAGGCGGGGTCCTTCTCTCGAGGCCTGGCCGTCTCGTTGACCTCCTGGCTGAAGGCGGTTCGGAACATCCCCGGCTCGGCAAGGGCCACCCGGAAATACGCGCGACCGGTGGCGTACAGGCGCTGCAGCGCGTCCTCGGCGGGATCACCGGTGGGCTCGACCGTCGCCATCTCGGCCAGCATCCCGTCGGCGAGCGAATCCAGCGCGCAGTCCTTCACCGCGCCTTGCAGCGCCTCGGCGTTCGCGAAATGCCGGTAGGCGGCCGTCGGCGTCACGCCGACCTCACGAGCCGCCGCTCGCACGCCCACCGCCTCTGGTCCGCCCTTCTCGGCGAGCTTGGCGCCGGCGGCGATCAGCGCATTGCGCAGATCCCCGTGGTGGTACGTCGATCGAGTCCTGGCCACCTGAACCATCATCTGATGTTGACACCAGTTCACATCTAGGGCAAGTTGACAGGTGACAAGTTTACACATACCAAGTTCAGGCTGGGAGCACGCTGATGCTGGTATCGCTGGGAGTATTCGTCGTGCGACATGCGCGAACCGTGCTCGTCGTGTCGCTGCTCTTCATGGTCGGAGTCGGCGTCCTCGGCGCCGGCGCGTTCGGCAAGCTTCAGTCCGGTGGTTTCGATGACCCCGACGCGGAGTCGAGCTTGGCCGCGGCAGCGGTAGAGGAACAGTTCGGCGGCGACGCCGACCTCGTGTTCCTGGTCGAGACGGACGCGGGCACGGTCGACGATCCGGAGGCGGTGGCCGACGGATCCGACCTGACCGATCGGCTCGCGGCGGATCCACAGCTGTCTCGGGTGGTGTCGTACTGGAAGACGGACGCGCCCTCATTGAAGTCCGTCGACGGCTCCCATGCGCTGATCGTGGCGAACCTCGAAGACGGCGACGCCGAATCGATCACCGACCGGTACGCCGGCAGCAGTGGTTCGCTCGAGATCACGGTCGGCGGCCAGGAGGCGTCGGGCGAGGACGTGCCGGCGCAGGTGCTCCGCGACCTGGCGGTGGCCGAGAGCATCGCCGTGCCGCTGATCCTCATCCTGCTCGTCGTCGCGTTCGGCAGCCTGGTGGCGGCCTTGCTTCCTCTCGCCGTCGGTGCTGTCGCCGTCATGGGCACGCTCGGCGCCCTGTCGATCGTTGCGGACGTGACCGACGTCTCGGTCTTCGCGATCAACCTCACGACCGCACTCGGGCTGGGCCTGGCGATCGACTATGCCCTGCTCATGGTCAGCCGGTTCCGGGAGGAGCTCGATCGGGGCCTCGCCGTTCCGGACGCGGTACTGCGTACGGTCGAGACGGCCGGCCGGACCATCTTCTTCAGTGGCCTCGCGGTGATCGCGGCCCTGGCCGCCCTGTTGCTGTTCCCGCTCTACTTCCTGCGCTCGTTCGCCTACGCGGGCGTCGGTGTCGTCGCCATCGCCGTTGCCGGGGCACTCGTCGTCCTGCCGGCCTTGCTCGCGGTCCTGGGGACCCGGGTGAACGCCGGGCGGCTGCCGTGGGCGCGATCGGTCACCAGGGGTGGCGCGGCGCCTGCCTGGGGACGGCTTGCGGCCGTGGTCATGCGCCACCCGGGCTTGACGGCCCTTCCGGTGATGGCACTCCTGCTGGTCGCCGCTGCACCACTCCTGCAGGTCACGTTCGGCACGCCCGACGACCGGGTGCTCCCGACGAGCGCCCCGAGCCGACAGGTGGGCGACGCGATCCGCGGCAACTTCGCCAGCAACGACTCCACCGCTATCGACGTGATCATCACCGGCCCGGTCGACTCGGCCGCCCTCGCCGACTACGGGTCCCTGCTCTCGACACTCCCGGCCGTGCAGCGCGTCGACTCGAGCGCCGGCACCTTCGTCGGCGGCGATCTGGTAGCCAATGCCGGACCGGTTGGTGGTCTCAGCGCCGACACCGGCGAACGGTTGGCCGTCGTGACGGGCGCGGACCCCAGGTCGTCCACGGCACAGGACCTGGTCGGCGACGTGCGTGACGTCTCGGCAACGGACGGCGTCCGGGCCATGGTCGGCGGGGAGACGGCGACGCTCGTCGACAGCCTCGACGCCATCGGCGGCCGGCTACCGCTGGCGGCCGGCATCGTCGCGGTCACCACGTTCCTCGTGCTGTTCCTGTTCACGGGCAGCGTGGTCCAGCCATTGCGGGCACTGGTGAGCAATGCGCTGACCCTGGGTGCGACGCTGGGCCTGATGGTGCTGGTCTTCCAGGAGGGCGTCGGCTCTTCGCTGCTCGGCTTCACACCGCTGGCACTGGACACGTCGATGCTGATCTTGATGTTCTGCCTGATCTTCGGGCTGTCCATGGACTACGAGGTGATCGTCATGAGCCGGATCAAGGAGCGGCACGACGCCGGCGCCAGCATCGAGGAGGCGACGGTCGGCGGGCTCGCGCACTCGGGCCGGATCGTCACCACCGCGGCAGCCCTGATCGCGGTCTCCTTCTTCGCGTTCGTGACCAGCCAGGTGAGCTTCATCCAGATGTTCGGTCTGGGCGCCGGGCTGGCGATCCTGATCGATGCGACGCTGGTTCGCGGCGTGCTGGTGCCGGCCTCGATGCGGCTGCTCGGCGAACGCTCGTGGTACGCGCCGTCCGGTCTGCGTCGGCTGCACACTCGGATCGGGCTGGCCGAGACCTGACCGATCGCGGCCTTCGCGCCACCTGGGGTGGCCACCTCGGGATGGCTAGGCTCGGTCGTCGTGAGGGTCCTGGTCGTCGGCTCCGGCGCCCGCGAACACGCGCTGGTGCGTGGGTTGCTCCGCGATCCGGGCGTAGGCGTCTCCGACGTCCACGCGGCACCCGGCAACGCGGGAATAGCGGCCGACGCGGCGGCGACGCACCCTGTCGACTCCGCCGAACCGTTGGCGGTCGCCGACCTGGCCGTGCGGATCGCCGCCGACCTGGTCGTGATCGGGCCGGAGGCTCCGCTCGTGGCCGGCGCCGCGGACGCCGTCCGGGCCAGGGGTATCGCCTGCTTCGGACCTTCCGGCCGGGCCGCGCGGCTCGAAGGGTCCAAGGCGTTCGCCAAGGAGGTGATGGCGGCCGCCGTCGTCCCCACGGCGATGGCCGTCGTCTGTGACACGCGGGAGCAGGCCGAGGACGCCCTGGACCGCTTCGGACCGCCGTACGTCGTGAAGGACGACGGGCTGGCCGCCGGCAAGGGGGTGGTCGTCACCGACGATCGAGAGGCCGCGCTCGCGCACTCGCAGTCGTGCGAGCGCGTGGTCATCGAGGAGTACCTCGACGGCCCCGAGGTCTCACTGTTCTGCCTCACCGATGGCGAGACCGTCGTGCCGCTCGCACCCGCCCAGGACTTCAAGCGTGCCTACGACGACGACAAGGGCCCCAACACCGGAGGGATGGGTGCCTACTCGCCACTGCCCTGGGCGCCGGGTGACCTCGTCGACGAGGTGGTCACCCGCGTCGTGCGGCCGACCGTCGCGGAGATGCACCGGCGGGGAACGCCCTACTCGGGTGTGCTGTATGCAGGGCTGGCGCTGACCTCCCGCGGGCTGCGGGTCGTCGAGTTCAACGCGCGTTTCGGTGACCCCGAGACGCAGTGTGTCCTGGCCCGGCTCACCTCGCCGCTCGGTGATCTGCTGTACGCCACGGCGACTGCTGGGTTGCGCGACCACCCGCCGCCGCGCTGGCTCGACGGGTCCGCTGTCACCGTGGTGGTCGCGGCATCCGGTTATCCCGCCGCGCCGCGGACCGGCGACGTGGTCGAGGGCCTGCAGGAGGCCGAGGCCGTCGAGGGTGTCGAGATCCAGCATGCCGGCACGCGACGTCACTCGTCCGGAGCCGTTGTCAGCAGCGGTGGCCGGGTCCTGTCCGTGACGGCGTCGGGCGCGGACCTGGCACAGGCACGGGACCGCGCCTACGAGGCCGTCGACCGGGTCCGCCTGGACGGCAGCCACTTCCGCACCGACATCGCCCAGGCGGCCTCGCTCGGCGTGCCCGTTCGCTGAGCCCGTGGGCGAGAATGACCGTTGTGCTCGCCAAGCCGTTCATTCCCGACGTGCTCGCCGC
>DAIUDS010000140.1:0-5618 GCA_036845485.1 Jiangellaceae bacterium | reverse complement strand
CTCTCGCGTGCACCGACCAGGGCCATAAGGCTCGGCAGAGCCTCGGCGCCGGTCGTTGCTGGGCAGGCTACGTCCATGCTCCTATGGACGCGCATGCCACGCGTTGGGTTTACCCCGTCCACGGTAGGGCCGTTGACGCGTCCGTACGATGCGGGCGTGAGCGAGTCGCCGGATTGCCTGTTCTGCCGCATCGTCGCGGGCGAGGTGCCTGCCACCGTCATACGTGAGTCGGAGCGGACGATCACCTTCCGCGACGTCTCTCCACAGGCGCCCACGCACGTGCTGGTCGTTCCACGCGCACATCATCCGCACGTGGCGGCGTTGGCGGCTGCGGACGGGCAAACCCTCGTCGAGCTGGTCGAGGAAGCCGGCGCCGTCGCCGAAGCCGAAGGGCTGGAGGCGTTCCGGCTGGTCTTCAACACCGGGTCTCAGGCCGGCCAGTCGGTTTTTCACGTCCATGGTCACGTGCTGGGCGGACGCGCAATGCGATGGCCACCGGGCTGACCCCTACCGCGGGTAACATGGGGCGGGTCCAGCCGTCGAGACCGAAAGTAGGGGCGAGCAGGCCGTCAGGCCGACCATGGCCGAGACACAGGGGGCTCCCCAGGGGACCCAGCACAGGATCGTGGTGCCTTCGAGCGTACCGATGGTGAGTCTGCTCGGCTCCGGCGACGAGTTGCTCCGCGTCGTCGAGCAGTCGTACCCCGAGGTCGACGTGCTGGTGCGCGGCAACGAGATCACCATGACCGGTGACCCCGGCGACATCGCCGAAGCGGAACGTGCGCTCGACGAGATGGTCGCGGTTCTGCGCACCGGACAGGGGCTCTCGCCCGAAGCCGTCGAGCGGACGATCGCCATGCTGCGCGCGCGCACCAGCGAGCGCCCCGCCGACGTTCTCACCGCGAACATCCTGTCGAACCGCGGTCGCACGATCCGGGCCAAGACGCTGAACCAGAAGCGCTACGTCGACGCCATCGACAAGCACACGATCGTGTTCTCGATCGGGCCGGCCGGCACGGGCAAGACCTACCTCGCGGTCGCCAAGGCGGTCCAGGCGCTGCAGGCCAAGCACGTCACACGCATCCTGCTGACTCGCCCGGCGGTCGAGGCTGGAGAACGGCTCGGCTTCCTGCCCGGCACGCTGTCGGAGAAGATCGACCCATATCTGCGGCCGCTGTACGACGCGCTGCACGACATGATGGACCCCGCCACCATCCCGAGGCTCATGACCGAGGGCACTATCGAGGTGGCGCCGCTCGCGTACATGCGGGGGCGCACGCTCAACGACGCGTTCGTGATCCTGGACGAGGCCCAGAACACCTCGCCTGAGCAGATGAAGATGTTCCTGACCCGGCTCGGTTTCGGATCGAAGATGGTCGTCACCGGCGACGTCACGCAGATCGACCTGCCGACCGGCACCGCCAGCGGGCTCAAGGTCGTCGAGGGGATCCTCGACGGGCTGGACGATGTCCACTTCTGCCGGCTGACCAGCCACGACGTGGTGCGCCACCGGCTGGTGAGCCGGATCGTCGACGCGTACTCGCGTTATGACGCCGAACAGATCGGCGCGCCGCCAGTTGGAGGACGGGACCCGCATCGCGGCGAACGGCGCCGTGGCCCCGGGGGACGCTCGTGACCATCGAGGTCAACAACGAGACCACCACCGAGCTCGACGAGAAGGCCCTCTCCGATCTCTGCCGCTTCGTCCTGGACCGGATGCGGATACATCCACTGGCCGAGCTCGGTGTCCTTCTCGTCGATCCGGAGACCATGGAGCAGCTCCACCTCAAGTGGATGGACGAGCCGGGACCGACCGACGTGCTGTCCTTCCCGATCGACGAGCTCCGCCCGGCCAAGGACGACGAGGAACCCGACCCCGGTCTGCTCGGTGATGTCGTGCTCTGCCCCGACGTGGCCGGGCAACAGGCGGTCGGGGCCGGCCACTCTCTGGAAGACGAGCTCCACCTGCTGAGTACTCACGGCATCCTCCACCTGCTCGGCTACGACCACGCCGAGCCGCACGATGAAGAGGAGATGTTCGGCTTGCAGAGGCAGCTGCTGGGCGACTGGCGGGCGGCGAGAAGGGCTCGGCGGTGAGTTCAGGATCCATGCTCGTCGTGGCCGCCCTGCTCGTGCTGGTGGCCGGCGTGCTCGCCATGGCCGATGCGGCTCTGACCGCCTTCTCGAAGTCCCGAGCGAACGGCCTGGTCGCGAGCGGCCGGCGCGGCGCCACATGGGTGCGCCGCCTGGTCGAGGATCCGGCCGCGGCCCTCAACACGGCCCTGCTGCTCCGGCTGGCCGCGGAGATCACCGCGGTGGTCCTGGTGGCGGTGGTCTGCCTCGACTTCATCGACACCCTATGGATCGCCGTGCTGGTGGCCGCCGGCTCGATGCTGGTCGTGTCGTTCGTCGTCATCGGGGTCGCGCCGCGGACGTTGGGCCGCCAGCACGCCGAGCAGGTGGCCCTGAGCACGGCTGGGGCACTGTTGACCATGACCCGGGTGCTGGGCCCGCTGCCGCGGCTGCTGATCATGCTCGGCAACGCGCTCACTCCCGGCCGGGGTTTTCGTGAAGGCCCGTTCGCGACCGAGGCAGAGCTGCGCGAGCTCGTCGACATTGCCGAGGCCGGGCGGGTGATCGAGTCCGGTGAGCGGCAGATGATCCACTCGGTGTTCGAACTCGGCGACACGATCGTCCGCGAGGTCATGGTCCCGCGAACCGACGTCGTCTTCATCGAGAGCAACAAGACTCTGCGTCAGTTCCAGTCGCTCGCGTTGCGCAGCGGCTTCAGCCGTATTCCGGTCGTCGGCCCGGGTGGGCTCGACGACGTCGTGGGCATCGCGTACCTGAAGGACGTCGACCGTCGGCTGTACGACAACCGCGACGCCGAATCCGTCGAGCGGGTCGAGTCGGTGCTGCGTCCGGCGTTCTACGTGCCGGACTCCAAGCCCGTCGACGACCTGTTGCGCGAGATGCAGGCCCAGCGGACCCACGTGGCCGTCGTCGTCGACGAGTACGGTGGCACGGCCGGCGTCGTGACCATCGAGGACGTCCTCGAGGAGATCGTCGGCGAGATCACCGACGAGTACGACACCGAGGACGTGCCCGTTCAGCAGCTCGAGGACGGTGGCGTGCGTGTGAGCTCGCGCCTCCACGTGGACGAGCTGGGCGATCTGTTCGGCATCGAGTTGTCAGACGACGACGTCGACAGCGTCGGCGGACTGATGGCCAAGCAGCTCGGCCGGGTGCCGATCCCCGGTGCGGAAGTCGAGGTCGGCGGGTTACAACTCGTCGCCGAGGGGCCCGCGGGACGGCGCAACCAGGTGGGCACGATCGTCGCGCGCCGGGTCACGCCGGGCGACGCGACCGAACACAGGAACAACAGCAACAACAACCGGCGGCGGAACGAGGCATGAAAGACCTCGAACCCGAAGACGCCAAGCTGGTCACTTTGGCCCGCGCGACGTGGGCCCGGACCGGCGCCGCGGAGGGTGCCGCAGTCCGCGACCAGGACGGGCGAACCTACGTGGCGGCGACCGTGTCCTTGCCATCCTTGGCGTTGTCCGCCCTGGAGGCCGCAGTCGCGTTGGCGGCGTCCAGCGGCGCGTCGGGCCTCGAGGCCGCTGCCGTCGTGAAGGCCGTGGCAGGCGACGTGGGTGACGGCATCGAGGGAATCGCGGCCGTGCGGGAGCTCGGCGGGGAGGGGGCGCCGGTGTTCGTCGCCGACGGCGCAGGCACCGTCGCGTACACGGCCCGGGCGTGACCCGGTGGGACACTCGTTCGCGTGACGACGTCCCCCGAACGCGCGTTCCGATCCGGGTTCGCCTGCTTCGTGGGCCGTCCGAACTCCGGCAAGTCCACGCTGACCAACGCGCTCGTCGGCGAGAAGGTCGCCATCACGTCGAGCAAGCCACAGACCACTCGCCATGCGATCCGGGGGATAGTCCATCGCGACGATGGCCAACTGGTACTCGTCGACACCCCAGGGCTGCACCGGCCGCGCACCCTGCTGGGTCAGCGACTCAACGACGTGGTCCGCACGACCTGGTCGGAGGTCGACGTCATCGGCCTCTGCATCCCGGCCGACGAGAAGGTCGGCCCGGGCGATCGGTTCATCGCGACCGAGATCGCGAAGGTCCGGCAGACGCCGAAGATCGCCGTCGTGACGAAAGCCGACCTCGCCTCGCCGGACCAGATGGCGGCGCAGCTCGCCGCGGCAGGCAGTCTGGGTGCCGATCTCGGCATCGACTGGGCCGAGATCGTCCCCGTGTCGGCGATCACCGGAATGCAGGTCGACCTGCTTGCTGGCCTGCTGCTCGCCCAGATGCCCGAAGGGCCTGCGCTGTACCCGGCCGGCGACCTGACCGACGAGCCCGAGGAGACGCTCGTCGCCGAGCTGGTCCGCGAGGCGGCGCTCGACGGTGTCCAGAACGAGCTTCCACACTCGATCGCCGTCGTGGTCGAGGAGATGGTGCCGCGCCGGGACCGGCCCCCAGACCGTCCGCTGCTCGACGTCCACGTGAACGTCTACGTGGAACGGGACAGTCAGAAGGCCATCGTCATCGGACGCGGAGGCTCGCGCTTGCGCGACGTCGGCAGCAAGGCTCGCGGTCAGATCGAGAGGCTGCTCGGCACCCCGGTCTTCCTCGACCTGCACGTCAAGGTGGCCAAGGACTGGCAGCGCGACCCGAAGCAGCTACGCAAGCTGGGGTTCTAGTCGGTCTCGGATGCTGAGAGCCGTCGGGCGCTGGATCACGTGATCCTCTAGGCTCTCGATTCGTGCGGCATCTCGGCCTCCTCCTTATCCGCCGCGGCGGGGCCAGCTAGACCGGCTCCCTCGCCGCGGGGATGCGCGCTGCCGGTCGCGCCAGGCGAGTTCCTCACCGAGGAGTGCCACAACCCATGAACGAGTTCGTCCAGCCATGGCCGCCGGTCCAGCAGCCGTCCGGCATGCCGCTGCACCGCTATCGCTCCTACCACGAGCAGTTCGCCGTCGACCTTCCCGAGCGTGTCTGGCCGACCAGACGGATCGAGACAGCACCGCAGTGGTGTGCGGTCGACCTGCGCGACGGCAACCAGGCGTTGATCGACCCGATGAGCCCGGAGCGCAAGAAGCGCATGTTCGACCTGCTGGTGCACATGGGCTACAAGCAGATCGAGGTGGGCTTCCCGTCGGCGAGCCAGACCGACTTCGACTTCGTCCGCCAGCTGATCGAGGGCGACCACATTCCCGACGACGTCGTCATCCAGGTGCTCACCCAGTGCCGGGAGCCGCTCATCGAGCGGACGTTCGAGTCGCTACGAGGTGCGCGCTCGGCGATCCTGCACTTCTACAACTCGACGTCGATCCTGCAGCGACGCGTCGTCTTCGGCCTCGACCGAAATGGCATCGCCGACATCGCGACGAGTGCCTCACGGGTGGCGCAGAAGTATGCCGAGACGATGACGCCGGACACCGAGATCCATTGGGAGTACTCCCCGGAGTCCTACACCGGTACCGAGCTGGACTTCGCCCGCGACGTCTGCGGCCAGGTGATCGAGGTACTCGACCCGTCCCCGGACCGCAAGCTGATCGTCAACCTGCCGGCCACCGTCGAGATGGCGACGCCGAACGTCTA
>DAIUDS010000139.1:4299-5731 GCA_036845485.1 Jiangellaceae bacterium | reverse complement strand
GTGAGGCCGGTCATCGCGTTGGTCAGGCCGCACCCTTGGTGCAGCGTCAGGACGGCGACCTCACCGCTCATCCGCGCGTAGGCATCGGCCATCGTCGCGGCGCCGCCCTCGTGCCTGGCGGCGACGTATCGCGCACCGGCCGCGATCAGGGCGTTCGTGACGTCGAAGTTGCCGCTGCCGACGACGCCGAACGCCTGCCGTACGCCGAGCTCGGCCAACGTCCGTCCGACAGCGTCCGAGACCAGCATTTCGGCCCTCTCAGCGCTCGACCAGCGCGAGGACGCGGGTCGGGCTGCCCGAGCCGCCCACGATCGGCAGCGGCGCGGTGACGACGGCTGCGCCCGTCGGCGGCAGCATTGCCAGGTTCTGCAGCTGGGTGAGCCCGTACTTGCCGGCACCGAGCAGGAACGTGTGGCACGGGAAAGCCGGGTCGAACGAGTGCGCCGCGCCGGCGTCGGTGCCCACCGTCTCGACGCCGAGGCCGATGATCGGTGCCTCATCGGCCAGCCAGCGGGCGCATTCGACGCTGGCGCCGGGCGTGTGCGGGCCGGTCTCGTCGGCGTTGAGGAACTCGCCCTGGTCGTGGCTGCGGGCGTCCCACCCCGTACGCAGGAGGAGCCAGCCACCCTCCGGCAGCGGTCCGTTCGACGACTCCCAGGTTTTCACGTCGTCGATCTCCAGCAGGAAGTCCGGGTCGCCAGCAGCACGGTCGGCGACGTCGAGCACGACGGCCGGAGCGACCAGCTGGGAGGGCTTCAGCTGGGACACGTCCTCGGAATCCTGGCCGGTGACCCAGTGGACGGGTGCGTCGAGATGGGTGCCGGTGTGCTCACCGGTGGTGATGTTGTTCCAGTACCAGCCCGGACCCCGGTCGTCGTAGTGGCTGATCTCGCGTAGCTCGAAGCGGTCCGTCTGGCCGAACGGCTCGGGCAGGACCAGGACGGGCGTCTTGGACGACAGCGGCGCGGTGAGGTCGACGACCTCGATCCGGCCGGTCGAGACGGCGTCCAACAGGTCGGTGAGCAGGCTCACGAGGTCTCCTTCGGCAGGTGCGGTCGCCAGCGCTGGTGACGGGTCCGGCCCGCCGCGGCGTCGCGGATCAGCTCGAGGCGGGGCTTGGGTCCGTCCGTGCGGCCGGCCTGGGGCTTGCGCCGGCCGGCCGCGAACGGCATGGGCCAGTCGGCACCGCTGCCGGTGTACTCCTGGTCGGCTGCTGCGTGCAAGGTCCACATCGGGTCGTACAGGTGGGTGCGGCCCAGGGCGACCAGGTCGGCGCGCCCGGCGAGGATCAGCGCGTTGACGTCTTCGGCCGACGAGATCGCGCCGACCGCGATCACGGCGATGTCGACGGTGTTCGCGATTCGGTCGGCGTACGGCGTCTGGTAGCTGCGCCCGAACGCGGGCATCTCGTCACTGACCACCTGGCCGGTCG
>DAIUDS010000139.1:0-4289 GCA_036845485.1 Jiangellaceae bacterium | reverse complement strand
CGCGCCGTGGTTCGCGAAGGTCGAGGCGATCGCCACGGCGTCGTCGGCGTCGGTTCCGCCCGGGTACCAGTCGGTGGCCGAGATGCGGACGGACATCGGCTTGTCGTCCGGCCAGACGGCGCGTAGCGCGTCGAAGACCTCCAACGGGTAGCGCAGTCGGTTCTCCAGCGACCCGCCATAGGAATCCGTGCGGTGGTTGGTCAGCGGGGAGAGGAAGCTCGAGAGCAGATATCCGTGCGCGCAATGCAGCTCGAGCAGGTCGAATCCGGCGTTCACGGCTCGCCGGGCGCAGGTGACGAACTCCTCGCGGATGAGGCTCATCGCCGCCTGGTCGAGCTCATGGGGCACCTGGTTGGCAGGGGAGTACGGCAACGGGGACGGAGCGACGACGGGCCAGTTCCCGTTCGGCAGGGGCTCGTCCATGCCCTCCCACATCAGCTTGGTGGAGCCCTTCCGGCCGGAATGCCCGAGCTGCACTCCAATGGCAGCCGATGTCTGCGAGTGGACGAAGTCGACGATCCGCTTCCAGGCTTCGCCCTGTGCGTCGGTATAGAGGCCGGTGCAGCCTGGGCTGATGCGCCCGGAGGGCGACACGCACACCATCTCGGTCATGACGAGCCCGGCACCACCGAGGGCCTTGCCGCCGAGATGCACCAGATGGAAGTCGCTCGGGTCGCCGTCGCGCGCTGAGTACATGTCCATGGCCGAGACGACCACACGGTTCTTGAGCTCCAGGTCGCGAAGCCGGAACGGCTGGAACATCGGTGGCCGCGCCCGCGGTGGTGCAGGGGCGACGTTGCGGGCGACCTCGTGTCCGGCGAACCAGGCGTCGGCGGCGTCGACGAACTCGGGATCGCGCAGCCGCAGGTTGTCATAGGTCACCCGGCGCGACCGGGTGAGGATGTTGAACGCGAACCGCATCGGGTCCTGGTGGGTGTACTGGCCGAGGTTCTCGAACCACTCCAGGCTTGCCTGGGCCGCGCGCTGCGTCGACAACACGACCGGGCGGCGTTCGGCCTCGTAGGCCGCCAGCGCGGCGTCGATTCCGTCCTGTTCGTGCATCGACGCCGCGAGCGCCAGAGCGTCCTCCATGGCCAGCTTGGTGCCCGAACCTATGGAGAAGTGAGCGGTGTGTGCGGCATCGCCGAGCAGCACGACGTTGCCGCGCCTCCAGGTCGCGTTGCGGATGGTCGCGAACCGGAGCCAGCGAGAGTTGTTCGCGTGGATCTCGTGATCTCCGAGCACGTGCGCGAAGAGCTCGCGGATCTTCTTGATCGCCTCGTCGTCGCTCTCGCCCGGTTGGAAGACCTGGTCCTCCGTCGCGTCGAAGCCGGCCGCTCGCCAGACGTCGTCATGCAATTCGACGATGAACGTGCTGCCGGTCGCGTCGTACGGGTAGCCGTGGATCTGCATGACGCCGTAGGGCGTCTGCTCGACGTGGAAGCTGAACGCGTCGAAGACCAGGTCGGTGCCGAGCCACATGTAGCGACAGCGCCGGTACTCGAGGTCCGGGCCGAACGTCTCGGCGTAGCGGTTACGGATCGCGGAGTTGGCGCCGTCGCTCGCGACGACCAGCTCGTGACCGGCGGCGAGTTCGCCGACATCCGGCGACTCGGTTCGGAAGTACATGCGGACGCCCAGGTCGGCGCAGCGGTCCTGCAGGACCTCGAGCAACCGTCGCCGGCTCATCGCGGCGAAGCCGTGACCGCCGCTGGTCACGACCTGGCCCCGAAAGTGAACGTCGATGTCGTCCCATCGCGCGAACTCCCGTTGCATGGCGGCGTGGATCGTGGCATCGGCATGCTCGATGCCGCCGAGGGTCTCGTCGGAGAAGACGACGCCGAAGCCGAACGTGTCATCAGCGGCGTTGCGCTCCCACACGGTGATCTCACGTCGTGGGTCCAGGCGCTTCGCGAGTGCCGCGAAGTACAGCCCGCCGGGCCCGCCGCCGACGATCGCGATGCGCATGCGACACCCCGATCTCTTGTGCGAGGATTGGCGCCTATGCTGGGTCCGTTACGACAGTAACACGGACGCTATTCGCCTCTGAGCCACCGACCGTGGAGGTCACGGCAGCCATGAGTCCGTTCCGCGGATCGGTTCCGTTCACCGAGGACTGGAAGAACTTCCGGGTGGAACGCGCCGGCGGCATCGCCACCCTGACGTTCGACCGCCCCGACAAGCTGAACGCGTTGACGTTCGAGGCATACGCCGACCTGCGCGACCTGCTGGCCGAGCTTCCGCACCGGGGCGACACGCGGGTGCTGGTGCTCCGCGGCGAGGGCCGCTCCTTCTGCTCCGGTGGCGACGTCAACGAGATCATCGGTGCGACGCTGGAGATGCGCCCGGACGAGTTGCTCGCCTTCACCCGGATGACCGGTGAGGTCGTCAAGGCCATGCGCGAGTGCCCGGTGCCCATCGTCGCGGCGGTGCACGGCACGGCGGCCGGTGCCGGATCGGTGATCGCGCTGGCGGCGGACTTCCGGGTGGTCGCACGCTCAGCACGGTTCGCGTTCCTGTTCACCAAGGTCGGCCTGGCCGGTGCGGACATGGGGGCCGCATACCTGCTGCCCCGGCTGGTCGGACTGGGCCGGGCCACCCAGCTGCTGATGCTTGGCGACACGATCCTGGCCGAGCAGGCCGAGCGCTACGGCCTGGTCAGCGAGCTGGTCGACGACGGCGCGCTCGAGGAGTCGGCACAGGAGCTTGCGCGCCGGCTCGCGGTCGGCCCGTGGCAGGCTTACGCGCAGACCAAGGCGCTGCTCACCCGCGAGCTGGACATGAGCCTGTCCGGAGCGATCGAGCTCGAGGCCATGACGCAGGCCCTCCTGATGAACGGCGCCGACTACCGCGAGTTCCACGCCGCCTTCAACGAGAAGCGCCCCCCGGACTGGCGCGGACTGTGATGACGGCCGCGTTCGACCTCGACCCCGAACAGCGTGCGTTCGCGCTCTGGGTCCGCGAGGTCGGCCTCTCCCAACTGCGTCCGGTTGCGGACCGCGGCGAACCCGGACGGGTCAACCGCGAACTGGTGAAGGCCATGGGTGCCCTCGGCCTGCTGCCCCGTCTCTTTCCCGGCGTCGTCGACGAGCGGCCGACCGTGGCTGCCGCGGCGCTCGACCTGTGCCTGCTGCGTGAGTCGCTGGCCCAGGTCTCGACCGACGCCGAGACGGCTCTTGCACTGCAAGGACTTGGCACGTACCCGGTGCTGCAGGCAGGGTCGGCCGACCAGGTCGCCCGTTGGGTGTCGGCTGCGGCGGCAGGCGATGCCGTCGCGGCGTTCGCCATGACCGAGCCCGGCGCGGGCTCCGATGCAGGGGCGCTGCAGATGACGGCTGACCCGGACGGAAACGGATGGCGCCTGTCCGGGGAGAAGGTCTGGATCTCCAATGCGCCCGACGCCGATTTCTACACCGTCTTCGCGCGAACGACCCCGGACGCGGGAGCCCGCGGCGTCAGCGCGTTCGTTGTGCCCGGCGACCGTCCCGGCCTGACCGGTGAGCACCTCGAGATGGTGTCGTCGCACCCGATCGGCCGGCTGGTGTTCGACGGCGTGCCGGTTCGTGCCGACGAGTTGCTCGGTGAGGTCGGCCACGGCTTCGCCGTGGCCATGCGCACGCTGGACCTGTTCCGGCCCAGCGTCGGGGCGTTCGGCGTGGGGATGGCACAGGCGGCACTGGATGCCGCGGTCGAGCACGCGAGCGTCCGGCAGGCGTTCGGCGGCCCGCTCAAGGACCTCCAGTCCGTCTCACACGCGCTGGCCGAGATGGCAACCCGGATCGAGGCCGCCCGCCTGCTCGTGTACCGGGCGGCCGCCGCCTACGACTCCGGCGAGGACGGGGTCACCGCGACCTCCGCGATGGCCAAGCTCTACGCCACCGAGACGGCGCAGTACGTCGTCGACGCCGCCATCCAGATCCACGGTGCACGGGCACTGCAGCGTGGTCACCTGCTCGAGCACCTGTACCGAGACGTCCGGGCGCCGCGGATCTACGAGGGCGCCTCGGAGGTCCAGCGCACGATCATCGCGCGGGAGCTCTTCCGGTGAGCCGCACCTCCTCGCGCAGCCTGTAACGCTGGAGCTTCCCGGTCTGGGTCTTCGGCAACGCGTCGCGGAACTCGACCAGGCGCGGGTACTTGTACGGGGCGATCGTCGCCTTGACGTGCTCCTGCAACGCCCGGCGGGCCGCCTCGTCGCGGGGTGCACCCTCGCGGAGGACGACGAAGGCCTTGACCACCTGGCCGCGCTCGGCGTCGGGCACACCGACCACCGCGCACTCGGCGACGTC
>DAIUDS010000138.1:0-5741 GCA_036845485.1 Jiangellaceae bacterium | reverse complement strand
CGCGGAAACGTCCCATGCGAAAACGCTGGTGCTCGATGTCCCCGGCTGGCCGGGACACCTGGCCGGTCAGCATGTGGACGTTCGGCTCACTGCTGCCGACGGCTACAGCACGCAGCGAAGCTACTCGCTGGCGGCGCCGGCGGACGGTGATCGGGTCGAGATCACCGTGCAGCGAGTCGCCGACGGGGAGGTGTCTCCCTACCTCACCGAGGTGTTGGCGAGCGGCGACCTGGTGGAGATCCGCGGACCCGTCGGGGGCTGGTTCGTGTGGCCACCGACCGACATCCGGCCCGTGCTGTTGGTGGGGGGAGGGTCAGGCATCGTCCCGCTCATGGCCATGATGCGGGCGCGGACGGCGGCGAGCAGTCGCGCGCCTTTTCGCCTGCTCTATTCGGTGCGGTCGCCGGAGGAGGTGTATTACGCGGACGAGCTGAGCCGGCTGCCGCGCGCCGACCGCGGGGTCGGGGTCGCCATCATCTACACCCGCGTCACGCCGGCCCAGTGGCCGCAACCACCCCGGCGGATCGTCAACAGCGACCTCCGCGACTACGGATGGCCGCCGGACATGGCACCGACCTGCTTCGTGTGCGGGCCGACCGGTTTCGTCGAAGCCGTTGCCGACATGTTGGTGGCCCTAGGACACGACCCCGGTCGGGTCAAGACAGAACGGTTCGGCCCCAGTGGAGGCTGAGATGGAAGAACAGTACGAGGACGGCAACGTCCTTGCCGGCCCGATGCGTGAGATCTTCGCCGTCGATGTCACCGCCGCGACCGGCCGTTGTGTCGGCTGCGGACGGGCCGGTCCGATCGCGACGTTGCGGGTGTACCGGCACGCGCCCGGCCTGGTGGCTCGCTGCCCTGATTGCAACGGGGTGGTGCTGCGTCTGGTCCGGGGACCCCGAACAGCCTGGCTCGACCTGCGAGGCACGGTGAGTCTCGAGATCCCACTGGCCCCGTGACCGCACCGGTTGGATGCGACGCTCCGGGAACGGGTCAGGAAAGCTGCTCGAGCATCTCTGTCACCAACGCGGCGATCGGCGACCGCTCCGACCGGGTGAGCGTGACGTGGGCGAACAGCGGGTGCCCCTTCAGCTTCTCGACGACCGCGACCACGCCGTCGTGGCGTCCCACCCGAAGGTTGTCACGCTGCCCGACGTCGTGAGTCAGCACGACACGAGAGCCGCTGCCGACCCGGGACAGCACGGTGAGCAGCACGTTGCGCTCCAGCGACTGCGCCTCGTCGACGACGACGAACGAGTCGTGCAGCGAGCGACCCCGGATATGGGTGAGCGGTAGAACCTCGAGCATGCCGCGGGCCACGACCTCGTCGATGACGTCCTGGTTGGTCAGAGCGCCCAGCGTGTCGTAGACGGCCTGGGCCCACGGATTCATCTTCTCGGACTCGCTGCCGGGCAGGTATCCCAGGTCCTGGCCGCCGACGGCGTACAGCGGCCGGAACACGAGCACCTTCTTGTACTGCCGCCGCTCGAGCACGGCTTCCAGTCCGGCGCACAGGGCCAGGGCCGACTTGCCCGTACCGGCCCGGCCGCCGAGGGAGACGATGCCGACCTCCTCGTCGAGTAGGAGGTCCAGGGCCACCCGCTGCTCGGCCGAACGTCCACGCAGACCGAAGGCTTCGCGGTCGCCACGCACCAACCGGACCGCCTTCTCCGGCGTGATGCGACCCAGAGCGCTGCCCCGCTCGCTGTGCAGGACCAGCCCGGTGTGGCAGGGCAGGTCGCGCGCGGCATCGAGGTCGGCGACGCCGGCCTCGTAGAGGACATCCAGATCCGCGCCCGAGACCTCGAGCTCGACCATGCCGGTCCAGCCGGACTCGATCACGGCCTCGGCGCGGTACTCCTCCGCGTGCAGTCCGACGGCCGATGCCTTGACGCGCATCGGCAGGTCCTTGGATACGAGCGTGACCGTGCGCCCGTCGGCGGAAAGGTTGAGCGCCACAGCCAGGATGCGGGAGTCGTTGTCGCCGAGGCGGAAGCCCGCCGGCAGGACGTCGGGGTCGGTGTGGTTGAGCTCGACCCGGACGGTGCCGCCCTGGTCACCAACCGGAAGCGGTGCGTCGAGGCGACCATGCTCGACGCGCAATTCGTCCAGCAGCCGCAGAGCCGCACGAGCAAAGTAGCCGAGCTCCGGATGGTGACGCTTGCCTTCCAACTCGGTGACCACTACGACCGGGAGCACGACGTCGTGCTCGGCGAAACGGAGAATCGCGTAGGGATCGGCCAGTAAGACGCTTGTGTCGAGGACGTAGGTACGACAGTCCGGGCTTGAGCCCTCAGCTGCCGTACGCCGGGTCGGGGAATGCCTGGAAGCGGCCACGTCCGTCTCCCTGCCCGGGCGTGCACCCTCGCCCGGTTCTGCTCGCGCGGGCGACCGGGACCGGACCCGAGGGCCGGGTGCCGGCCCTCCTGCGCGCTCGAGACTGCAGCACGTGGACGGGCCTCCCGGGCGGCCGGCTTCCCCACCGGCTGCCAGGCACAACGGTACGCCAGCAGGCCCACGCTCAGAAGGGACGCGCCCGAACGCGGGGGTGAACCCCGGCCAAACTGATCATTCCGGGCACGGGGCCGTATGAACGGCTCAGCGGCCGTAGCGGCGTTCGCGCTCGCCGTACGAGCGCAGCGCGCGCAGGAAGTCGACACGCCGGAAATCCGGCCAGAGCGCCTCGCAGAAGTAGAACTCGGAGTTCGCGCTCTGCCAGAGCAGGAACCCGGACAGCCGCTGCTCCCCGCTGGCCCGGATGACCAGGTCGGGGTCGGGCTGTCCCTTGGTGTAGAGGTGCTCTGCGATGTGCTCGACGTCGAGGACCTCGGCCAGCTGCTCGATCGACGTGCCGCGGCCGGCGTGCTCCTGCAGCAACGACCGCACGGCGTCGGCGATCTCACGCCTCCCCCCGTACCCGACGGCGACGTTGACGTGCATGCCGTCGATGTCGAGGGTGTGGTCGGAGGCCTCCTTCAGCAGCGACGCCGTCCGGTCCGGAAGGAGGTCCAACGCTCCCACCGGGTGCACGCGCCAGCGGCCTGCGGCGGCGAGGTCGTCGATGAGCTCCTCGATGATGCCGAGCAGGGGGACGAGCTCGTCTTCCGGCCGGTGCAGGTTGTCGGTCGAGAGAAGGAACAGCGTGACGACCTTGACGTGGACCTCGTCGCACCAGCCGAGGAACTCCTGCGCCTTCTCGGCGCCGGCCCGGTGTCCGCTCGCCGTGGGGGCACCGAACGCCCTGGCCCACCGGCGGTTGCCGTCGAGCATGACGGCGACGTGCCGCGGGATCCGCTGTGGATCCAGGTTCCGCTGGATCCGACGGCCGTACATGCTGTAGACCAGCTCGGACAGACCCATTGCCCGCGACACCTCCCACGTCGGTGACGACCACCACGGGATCGGGCTCGCCCTGCGGAAGATTACTCCCTCGACACGTGCGTGGCCCGATCCGTCGATGTCGGTCCGGCCATGGTCCGCGAGCTCACCGACCTCATCCGCGCCGCGGCGCCGTTAGGCTTCCCCCATGTCTGGGGACGAGCAGTTTCGCGATGCCATGGCTGCCATGAAGCCCAAGCTGCGTGGTTGGCTGCACGCCGGGACGTTCCCGCTCGCGGTAGCTGCCGGCATCACGCTGGTCGTGTTTGCGCCCACGCCGACGGCGAAGGTCACGAGTGCGGTCTTCACGTTGACAGCGGCGCTGCTCTTCGGCGTCAGCGCGCTCTACCACCGCGGTCAATGGTCCCCGCGGTCCCACGCAGTGCTCCGCCGCCTTGACCACGCGAACATCTTCCTGATCATCGCCGGCACGTATACGCCGTTCACGATCCTGCTGCTCGACCGCCGTGACGCCCAAATCCTGCTGACGCTGGTCTGGCTCGGTGCGCTCGTCGGCGTTGCCTTCCGCGTGCTGTGGGTCGGAGCACCCCGGTGGCTGTACGTGCCGGTGTACATCGCGCTCGGTTGGGCTGCGGCGTTCTGGCTACCCGCGTTCGCCTCTCGCGGCGGTCCCGCCGTGTTGACGCTCATCGTCGCCGGTGGCCTGCTGTACTCGGTCGGCGCCGCGATCTATGCACTCAAGCGGCCGAACCCGTCACCACGGTGGTTCGGCTTCCACGAGGTCTTCCATGCCTGCACGCTGGCGGGCTTCGTCGCCCACCACGTCGGTGTGTGGCTGGCCGTGTTCGGTGCCGGTGCCGTCGTCACGAGCTGACCTCGGCTGAGTCATGCCGAATCCGGGCCTTCGGCGCGCACCTTCTCAACGCCCGCCATGGCGTCACGGAGCTTCGCCAGCCACGCCTCGGTGTTCTGGCCGGTGAGCTTGACGCACCACGCGAGCGCCTCGGACCGCGACCTGGCCACGCCGGCGTCGACCAGCGTGTCGAGCACCTGCCGCTCCGGCTGGCGCAGCCGGGTCATGACCGGCATGGCCAGCGTCGTGAAGAGCTCCTTCCGGTCACCGATCTCGACGCCCCAAGCGACCTTACGGCGGGCGCGGTGCTCGAGCTCCCGGGCGATCTCTATTCGCCGTTCGCGAGTCTGCTCGCGGAACTGGGTGATCTGGCCGGAGACCACCGCTGCGCGTTCGGCATCCGACGCGTCCGGTGCGACGGATGGACCGGCGAGACGTCCGACGATCGTGATCTCCTCACGGTCGACCGTCACGTCGACCGGACCTTCGAACCAATCTCGGGGCAGCCGCCCCGTCAGCCAGCCGCGGATCTTCTCGACGCGCTCGCTCTCGGTTCTCATGTAACAATAGTTACATCATTACAGCCCGCGTCAAGGTTGCGCGCTGGGAGCCGACACACACCCCCCGTCCCCACGGTCGTGAAGATCGTCATGCAGCGAGCGGCGGGGGCGGACAGGCCAGAACGTGCACGACGATCTTCACGATCGCTGGCTAAGAGCTGCGGCGAGCTTCACGGGATCGGTCGTCGGCGCATCACAGACGAAATGCCGGCACACGTAAGCGGCCGGCTGCCCGTCGACCAGCGGACGGTCGCGCAGCAGCGGCACCGCGATGCTCGCCTCGTCGGCCGGATCGCCGTGAACCACCGCGGCGCCCGGCGACGTACTGCGGAGCGCGACGCCTAGCAGCTCCCGCGTACGCGGATCGCCCACCGGCCCCACGACCGCCACCTCGGCCGGCCCGGCCGCCAACGCCTCCGCTACGGCGAGGCCCCACCCGGCGAAGCGCGGTGCCTGGGTGCCCAGCGCGTCGTAGACCCCGAGCGCCTTCTCGGCCGCGACACGATGGAGCTCAGAGCCGGTGTAGGCGGCGAACGTCAACAACGCGCCGGCAGCAGCCGACGAGCCGGCTGGAGTCGCGTTGTCCGTGGGATCGTGGGGGCGCCTGATCCCGGACAGCCGGACGTCGGTGGTGTCGTCCGCGGTGTCGAAGAATCCGCCCGCCGGGTCCGCGTACCGGGCCAGGACGACGTCGAGCAATTGCTCGGCGAACGAGAGCCACACCGAGTCGCCGGTCACGGCCACCAGGGCCAGGAAGCCTTCCGCCACGTCGGCGTAGTCCTCGAGCACGCCGGGGTGGCGGCCGGCACGGCCGTCGCGCGATGCCCTCACCAGCCGGCCGTGATCGTCGAGATGCACCCCCACCAGCAGGTCGGCGCATGCGATCGCCGCCTCGATCCACGCCGGCTCGTCGAACAGTGCGCCCGACTCCGCCAGCGCTGCCACGGCAAGCCCGTTCCAGGCGGCCACGACCTTGTCGTCACGGCCCG
>DAIUDS010000137.1:0-5763 GCA_036845485.1 Jiangellaceae bacterium | reverse complement strand
AGCCGATGTCCCGCAGCTCGTACATCATCTGGTAGGTCAGCGTGCCGGACTTGCTCACCAGGCCGATCCGGCCCTGCGACGTGATGTCGGCGGGGATGATGCCGGCGTTCGAGCGACCCGGGCTGATGAGGCCCGGACAGTTCGGCCCGATGATCCGGGTGTTGGCCGCGTGTTGCGCGTACTGGAAGAACGACGCCGTGTCGTGAACCGGGATGCCTTCGGTGATCACGACCACGAGCGGGAGACCCGCGTCGATGGACTCGACCACCGCGGCCTTGGCGAACCTCGGTGGCACGAACACCACGGAGACGTCGGATCCGGTGGCGTCGACGGCCTCCTTGACGCTGCCGAACACCGGAACGGTCTCGCCCTCGAAGTCGACGGACTGCCCGCCCTTGCCGGGCGTGACGCCGCCGACGATGGTCGTGCCCGAGCGCAGCATGCGCTGGGTGTGCCGCCGGCCCTCCGCGCCGGTCATGCCCTGGACGATGACCTTGGAGCTCTCGGTCAGGAAGATGGCCACGTCAGTTTCCTCACTTCGCCGCGGCGAGCTCGGCCACGCGGCGCGCGGCACCGTCCATGGTGTCGACCTGCTCGAGGTGTGGCAGCGCGGCGTCGGTCAGGATCCGCCGCCCGACCTCGGCATTGTTGCCGTCCAGCCGGACGACCAGCGGGTGGGTGATCTCGTCACCGCGACTGTCCAGCAGCGCGAATGCCTGCACGATTCCGTTGGCGACCTCGTCACACGCGGTGATGCCGCCGAAGACGTTGACGAACACGCTGCGGACGTCCGGGTCGGACAGGATGATCTCCAGCCCGTTCGCCATCACTTCGGCGGATGCACCGCCTCCGATGTCCAGGAAGTTCGCAGGACGCACCGGTCCCGAACCCGCGTCGAACTCTTGGCCGGCGTACGCCACCACGTCCAGCGTCGACATGACCAGCCCGGCACCGTTGCCGATGATCCCGACCTCGCCGTCGAGCTTGACGTAATTGAGGTCCTTCTCCTTGGCCCGCGCTTCGAGCGGATCTCCCGCCCCGGTGTCCTCGAACGCCGCATGCTCGGGATGGCGGAAGTCGGCGTTGTCGTCGAGGCTCACCTTGCCGTCGAGCGCGACGACCCGGCTGTCGGGCGTCTTGACCAGCGGGTTGACCTCGACCAGCGTCGCGTCCTCGGCGGTGAATACGGTCCAGAGCTTCCGGAGTACGTCGACCACCTGGTCGCGGACGTCCGGCGCGAACCCGGCCGCGTCGGCGATCGATGCGGCCTTCTCGGCGTCGACGCCCTCGATCGCGTCGACCGGGATCCGCGCCAGCGCCTCGGGGCGCTCGACAGCGAGCTGCTCGATGTCGATGCCACCCTCGACGCTGGCCATGGCGAGATACGTGCGGTTGGCGCGGTCGAGCAGGAAGGAGGCGTAGTACTCCTGCTCGATGCCGCTGGCCTCGGTGACCAGCACCCGGCGGACCAGGTGGCCCTTGATGTCCATGCCCAGGATCGCCTGGGCCTTCTCGGCGGTCTCGTCTGGGGACTCGGCGAGCTTGACGCCCCCGGCCTTGCCGCGGCCGCCGGTCTTCACCTGCGCCTTGACCACCACCCGGCCGCCGATCTCTTCGGCGGCGGCGCGGGCTTGCTCGACGGTCTCGGCGACTACGCCGGGTAGTACCGGCACGCCATGCGCGGCGAAGAGCTCCTTCGCCTGGTACTCCATCAGGTCCACGCTGCGTCCGTCCTCGGTATCTCCGACGCTTGATCGAAGGGTCGAGCCGAAGCCGTACGCAGGCTCCGCTGCCCGCCGCAGAGCCTAACTGGACTCAGGCTTCGGCGGTGATCCGACCACGCAGCGTGGTGTCGACCCAGTCGACGATCTCTCGGGTCGTGGCACCCGGCGTGAAGATCTTGGCGACACCCATCTCCTCGAGGAGAGGGATGTCGGCGTCGGGGATGATTCCGCCGCCGAACACGAGGATGTCGCGGGCTTCACGCTCGTCCAGCAGGTCCAGCACCTTGCGGAACAGCGTCATATGTGCGCCGGAGAGGATCGACAGGCCGATCGCGTCGGCGTCTTCCTGGATCGCGGTCTCGACCACCTGCTCGGGCGTCTGGTGCAGGCCGGTGTAGACGACCTCCACGCCTGCGTCGCGGAGGGCACGGGCCACGACCTTCGCGCCACGATCGTGCCCGTCGAGCCCAGGCTTCGCGATCACCACGCGCAACCGGCTCGTGCCAACCATGACGACAGGGTAGGCCACGCCGGGCCCGAGCCGGGACCGAAGCGCTGCCTCGCAGCCCGGCCGGAGCCCTGCCATCCACCGTCCGATGTGATGTAAATCACATGAACGCCAGGTGTCCTCTTGTCGTAATCCCCGTAGACGGCGTTGCTCCTGTCGACGCAGGTCACGAGTGGGTTACGGTCCCGGCCCCGTGATCGCACGAGCCATCGGGGTCTGCACCTGCATGTGCAGACGATCGGCCGCGACGTTTTGCAGGGCAAACATCCTCCGTTATGGTCGGCCGGTCCCCTGCAGCAAGCGGAAGGCCAAACGACCGTGTCGCAACGTCCCGGCAACGGGCGTCATCGACGTCGCCGGCACGTGACCCTGCCTTCCGCCGTCGGATCGTTCGCCGTCGTGGCCGCTGCCTCGGGCGTCGTGACGATGCCGCAGGCGTTCAGCGCCGGATCAGTGATCTCCGCGGACCCGATGGCGGCCCCCCCCGCACGGCCCCAGGCGGCGGGAACCGTCGGTGCCCTCGACACGGTCGCCGCGGCAGGTGCGTCGCTCACGGCCGAGAGCACCCAGACCGCAAAGGTCGCCACCGCGGCACTCGTCGAGGTCGAGCGTCAACAGGCCGCCGACAAGGCCGCACGGGCCGAGCGTGAAGGCAAGGTCTGGGTTCTCCCGCTCGACGACTACCGCATCACGGCGACCTTCGGTTCCACCGGGCGGTTGTGGTCGAGCCGGCACACGGGTATTGACCTCGCCACGTCGTACGGCAGCCCGGTCAAGGCGCTGTCGAGTGGCGAGATCATCGAGGCCGGTTACGACGGGCCGTACGGGAACAAGATCGTCATCCGGCATTGGGACGGTACCGAGACGTGGTACTGCCACCTGTCGCGGATGGACCTGGGCTCGGGCAGCATCATGCCGGGCACCGTGATCGGCAGGGTGGGTTCCACCGGCAACTCCACCGGCCCGCACCTGCACCTCGAGGTGCACCCCGACGGCGGCGACCCGGTCAACCCGCGCACCTGGCTCGCCGACCACGGCGTTTACCTCTAGCTCTCGCATCCCGGGCCGGCCTTCCGCGGCCACGCGGCCGGCATCCTTGCCGCACCGACTAACGTCCACTCGTGCGCATCGCCACGTGGAACGTGAACTCCATCACCGCTCGGCTGCCCCGGCTGCTGGAGTGGCTGCAGACACGGCAGCCGGACGTGGCCTGCCTGCAGGAGACCAAGGTCGCAGCCGACGGCCTGCCGGTAGACGAGGTCCGGGAGCTCGGCTACGAGATCGCGGCCCACGCACTGGGCCGATGGAACGGCGTGGCGATCGTGTCGCGGGTCGGCCTGGAGGACGTGACGACGGGCCTCGACGACGAACCCGGCTTCCCCGACCCCGAAGCCCGCGCCGTCGCCGCCACGTGTGCCGGCATCCGCCTGCGCAGCGTGTACGTGCCGAACGGCCGCACACCCCAAGACCCGCACTACGTGTACAAGCTGGCCTGGCTCGATGCGTTGCACGCGACCGTCGAACGGGAGCTGTCGTCGTATCCGCAGGGCGTCGTGTGCGGGGACTTCAACGTCGCGCCCACCGACTCCGACGTCTGGGATCCCGCAGTGTTCCGCTTCTCCACGCACGTGACGCCGCCGGAGCGCGAACGCGTCGCCGCCCTTCGTGAGCTCGGCTTCACCGACGTCATTCCTCGTCCCGGCAAGGGTTCTAATCCCTTCACGTACTGGGACTACCGCGCGGGCATGTTCCACAAGGACCAGGGCATGCGGATCGACCACGTGTACGCATCAGCACCCGCGGCCGAGCGGATCACCGACGCCTGGGTCGACCGTGAGACGCGCAAGGGAAAGGGTCCGTCTGATCACGCCCCTGTGATCGTGGACCTTCGCTGAGCTCACCCGGACAGCTCGGCGAAGAGCGTGAGCTGCAGGCCGGCCGGTGCCTCCAGCCGGGCGTTCAACGACTTCCACGGTGTGACGGTCGGCGGCGCGACGACCGTGGCTCCTGACGACTCCAGCAACTGTGTTGTCGCCGCGGTGTCGGCGACCTCGAAGGCGACGCGGATGTGGCCGGCCACTCGGCGGCCAACCTCCACTGTGTCGATGAACTCGGCCTGGGCCGGATCGGCGATCTCGAGGGTCGCGCGGCCCGCTTCGAGAATCGTCACCCGACCGTCGGGCGTCGCATATGCCTCACGCTCGGCGAGGCCGAGCACGTCGCGGTAGAACCGCACCGCCTCGTCGTAGTCGCTCGCCGTCACGACGAGCCGTAGCTCTTGCACGCCCGGGGTTTCAGTCATCGGTCGCCTTCCTCGTCGATGGTCTGATTTCTCTGCGCTCGAGTTGCTCGGCGAATTCGAGCCACCGCTCCTCGGCCGCATCGCGCTGCGTGTGGACGTTGCGCAGGACCCCGTCGAGCTCCATGACCCGATCGGGATCGGTCGCGTGAGCCGCAAGCTCCACGTGCAGGGCGTCCTCCCGCCGTGCCAGCCTGTCCAGCTCGCGCTCCAGCCGCGCGAGCTCCTTTCGTGCGGTCCTACTGTCGTGGCGCCGGCCGCCCCGCGTCGGCTGCACGCGAGGGCGGTCCGCCGCGGTACGCCGACGAGCCAGATACTCGTCCACGCCGCCGGGCAGGTGCACCAGCGAGCCGTCTCCGCGCAGCGCCCAGATCGCGTCGGTGACCCGCTCCAGGAACCACCGGTCATGGCTGACGACGACGAGGGTGCCCGGCCAGCCATCGAGGAAGTCCTCGAGCACGGTCAGCGTCTCGATGTCCAGGTCATTGGTGGGCTCGTCCAGGAGGAGCACGTTGGGTTCCTCCATGAGCAGACGGAGCAGCTGCAGCCGCCGACGTTCGCCCCCGGACAGCTCGCCGACGCGGGACCACTGCCGCTCTCCGACGAACCCGAAGCGGTCCAGGAGCTGCCCGGCGGTCGACTCTCCCGACTCGACCCGGCTCACCCGGCGCACGTCCTCCACGGCCTCGAGCACCCGGGCCTGCGGATCCAGCTTCGTCACCTCCTGGCTCAGATAGGCCGGTGCGACCGTCTGGCCCACCCGGACCTTCCCTGCGGTGGGCCGCAGGCTGCCTTCGAGCAGACGCAGCAGCGTGGTCTTCCCCGACCCGTTGACGCCGACGACGCCGACCCGGTCGGCCGGGCCGAGCCGCCAGGTCACCCGGTCCAGCAGCTCACGTCCACCCAGCTCGACGGACACGTCCTCCATGTCGTAGACGCTCCTGCCGAGCCGAGCCGTGGCGAACCGCGCGAGCTCGTATCTGTTCCGCGGCGGCGGCTCGTCGGCGATCAGGGCGTTGGCCGCCTCGATACGAAAGCGCGGCTTCGACGTGCGCGCCGGCGGGCCGCGGCGCAGCCACGCGAGCTCCTTGCGCAGCACGTTCTGGCGGCGGGCCTCGCCGGCTGCGGCGATCCTGGCCCGCTCCGCACGCGCCAGGACGTACGCGGCGTAGCCGCCTTCGTAGGCCTGGACGCCGCCGTCGACGACCTCCCACAGGTCCCCGCACACGGTG
>DAIUDS010000136.1:0-5806 GCA_036845485.1 Jiangellaceae bacterium | reverse complement strand
AGCGACCCAGATGCACCAGCGCGAAGCCGGCGGCGATGGCGGCGACCGCGCTTGCGGGCCGGTGCGCCAAGCGCCGCTCGGCAGCACGCAGAACGCTGCCAGCCAGGCGGACCCGCCGCTGTGCCGGCACCGCGCCAGACAGTTTGAGGACCGCCCACACCGGGTCGTGTCGCACCCGCCAGGCCACCAGTCCCACGGTCGCGTGGGGATCGCGAAGTAGGCGACGGAGAAAGGCGCGGAGCATGGTGACTCCCGAGTAGCGTCAGCGGTAGGTCGTGGCAGTGTGCCACGCAGCGACCCGCTGGTTTCCTGCGCGGGAGATCCGCTCAAAAGATCCGCTGCCGGGCCGACCCTGCGTCGGCGGCTCCGGCGCAGTAGGAGCGTCTGGCATGCTACTGCTTGCGGCCGGTCGAAGAGGTGTCCGGAAGGTCAGATCGCACTGGAAGGCCCCATGCCCGAGTTCGTCATCCACATCACCGGTGCACGCCCGAACTTCCCCAAGGCAGCACCCGTCATTCGCGCACTGAACCGACGCGAGGTGCCACAGGAGCTCGTCCATACGGGTCAGCATTACGACGAGCAGATGTCCGAGATCTTCTTCAGGCAGCTCGGACTGCCCGAGCCGGACGTCGACCTGGGAGTCGGTTCGGGGACCCACGCCCGGCAGACAGCGGCGATCATGACCCGTCTGGAGGACCTGTTCGTCGATCGCAAGCCAGCCTTGGTCGTGGTCTACGGCGACGTCAACTCGACCGTGGCGGCAGCTCTGGTGTCCGCGAAGATGCAGATCCCGCTCGCCCACGTCGAGGCGGGCCTGCGCAGCTTCGACCTTACGATGCCGGAGGAGATCAACCGGCTGGTCACCGACCGCCTGTCCGACCTGCTGTTCGCCACCAGCGCGGATGCTGTCGCTCACCTGGGCAACGAGGGCGTCCACGCCCAGAAGATCCACCTCGTCGGCAACCCCATGATCGACACGCTGCTCGCAAACCTCGACCGCATCGATGCCGAAGGAGCACGCGCGGCGTACGCACTCTCGGACCATTATGTCGTCGCGACGCTGCATCGGCCGGCGAACGTCGACGGTACGGCCGACGCCCAGGAACTCACGAAGGCGATGCACGGCGTCGCCGACCAAGTGGAGGTGCTCCTGCCGCTGCACCCACGGGGGCGTGCACGGCTGGAGGACGCCGGCCTGTTCGACCACCCCCGACTGCGGGTCGTCGATCCGCTCGGCTATGTCGAGTTCATGGGGCTGGTGCGCGGAGCCGACGCCGTCGTCACGGATTCGGGTGGCGTCCAGGAGGAGACGACGATCCTCGGCGTCCCCTGCCTGACGCTGCGTCCCAACACCGAGCGCCCGGTGACGATCACGCACGGCACGAACCGGCTGGTCACCCGTGAGACGCTGCCTGACGTCATGTCTGGGGTGCTCGCGCGCGGCCGTGCGACGACCTGGCCGATACCGGCGCTGTGGGACGGTCACGCGGGTGAGCGGATCGCTGCGGTTGTCGCCGACTGGCTGGACACGTGACGGGTCCTCCCGCGGCTGAACGCCCGGACCCGGACCCCAGGGCAGACATCTCCGAGCGTGCGGGTCTCGAAGGGGAGTTGCTGATTCTGCGCAGCCGCCTGGCGGCAGCCGAAGCTCGGCTCGCGCAGCCGCGGCGGACTCGGCTCGGCATGGTCGCCCGGCTGGTCCGGGCCGTAATCAAGGATCCGTCCCGCCGGCGCAGGCTCCGCCGCGACGTCGGCCGGGCGCTGCTCGACCGCTCGTTCGCCTCGTACAGCGCGGTGGGCAACACGATCCGGTACCCGCTGCCGGTGTTCGAGCTTCCGCCCGGCCCCGTGGCGCGGCCGGACCTGCGCGTGGCGGTCATCCTCGACTCGTTCTCAGAACTCGCTCTCCGCTACGAGTGGACTTCGCTGCCCGTGACGCCCGAGGACTGGCAGCGCTCCCTCGATGCGGAGCCGCCGCAGCTGCTCTTCGTCGAGTCAGCGTGGTGCGGTAACGACGGAGCGTGGAGCCATCACATGACCCGGGCTGGCGGGCCGAGCTCGCAGCTCGCAGCCCTCGTCGCCTGGTGCCGAACCCGGGGGATCCCGACCGTCTTCTGGAACACGGAAGACCCAGCCGACTACGACCGGTTCCTGCCCACTGCCCTGCTGTTCGACCAGGTGTTCACCGTCGACGCCGACCGGATCCCGTCGTACCGGCTGGATCTCGGTCACGACCGGGTCGGCCTGTTGCCGTTTGCGGCTCAGCCCCGAATCCACAACCCGGTCCAACGCGGCGCAGGGCGGGTCTACGGCGTCGCGTTCGCCGGCACGTACTTCGCCGACGAGCACCCCGAAAGACGTACCCAGATGGAATACGTGCTCGAACCCGCCCTCGACTTCGACCTGCATGTCTACTCGAGCCGCCAGCACGACGACGACCGCTACCGCTTTCCGCCGGTGTACCGGGGCCACATCGTCGGCTCGCTCCCGTACGAGGAGATGCTGGCGGCCTACAACTCCTACCAGGTGTTCCTCAACGTGAACTCGGTGACGACCTCACGCACCGTGTGCGCCCGTCGCCTCTTCGAGCTCTCAGCTGCGCAGACGGCCGTCGTCACCGCCCCAGCCGCGTCGATCGAACCGTTCTTCGGTGCCGACGTCAGCGTCGTCCGTTCTCCCGAGCAGACCCGGGAGGCGCTCGCCACCCTCGTGCAACACGACGAGTACCGGGACCGGATGACGCTGCGTGCGCACCGTGGTGTGTTCGACGACCATCTCTTCTCGCACCGGGTCGACACCGTTCTTCAGGCCGTCGGGATCACGACGACCGATCGGCGGCACTCGGTGAGCGCAGTGGTCCCGACGAACCGGCCCGATCAGATCGACAACGTGCTTGGATTCGTTGGCCGGCAGTCGCATCAGCCCACCCAGCTGATCCTGGTGCAACACGGCTTCTCGCTCGATCCAGCCGAGCTGAAGGCCCGAGCCAAGGACCAGGGCGTCGATGACGTCATCGTCCTGACCGCGGATGTCTCGCTCACGCTCGGTGCGTGTCTGAATGTCGGCGTGGGCTCGGCAGACGGCGACTTCGTGGCGAAGATGGACGACGACAACTTCTACGGACGCCACTATCTGCGCGACCTGATCCGGGCGTTCGATTACACCGACGCGGAGGTCGTGGGCAAGTGGGCGCACCTGGTCCACCTGCAGAGCTCGGGCGCGACGGTGCTCCGGTTCCCGTACGCGGAGCACCGCTACACCACGCTTGTGCAGGGCGGCACCTTGGTCGTCCGGCGGGCCACGGCAAGAGAGCTGCGCTTCGAGGACCTGCCCCGGCGGGTCGACACCACGTTCCTGGACAAGGTCCGAGCCGGCGGCGGAACCGTGTACTCGACCGACCGCTTCAACTTCGTCTCGGTCCGGCGCGCCGACCTGAACAGCCACACCTGGACGATCTCGGACAAGGAGATCCTCGCCAGCAAGGCCCGGCTACTGTTCTACGGCGAGCCGTACACACACGCCGAGGTCTGAGTCGTCCGAAACACGGCGACTCGAAAGCCACGTCCGGTCAACGTAAACTCCGACGGCGTTGTCTCGCCGAGGGTCAGGGAGTCGTGTGGCACACGTAGCGACAACCGTCGACCGCGCGCCCGTGCCGCCTGACCCGCCTGATCGACCGCGCCCCGCCGGTTTCCGACCCGACGTCGAGGGCTTGCGGGCTGTCGCCGTCGGCCTTGTCCTCCTCTACCATGCCGGGCTGCCGATCATGTCGGGCGGTTTCGTCGGCGTCGACGTCTTCTTCGTGATCTCCGGGTTCCTCATCACGGGCCTGCTGGTCAGGGAACTCGAGCGCGGTGGCACGATCTCGCTCGCTCGCTTCTACGCGAGGCGAGCGAAACGCCTGCTGCCGGCGACCGCCGTCGTTCTGCTCTCGACAGCGGGACTCGTGTTGGCTTTCATGCCGCGCATCAGGTGGTCCGACATCGGCGCCGATCTCGTTGCGTCGGCGTTGTACGTCGTGAACTGGCGGCTGGCCGACCGATCGGTCGACTACCTTGCCGAGGATGTCGAGCCGTCGCCGGTCCAGCACTTCTGGTCTCTTGCTGTCGAGGAGCAGTACTACCTGGTTTGGCCGGTGCTACTGCTTGCGGTCACCTGGCTTGCGCGCCGCCGAGGGCGAAGACTCGGCCGGTCATTGTGGCTCGGGCTGGCGATCGTCGCGGTGCCGTCCTTTGCCTGGTCGATCCACCAGACGGCATATGAGCCAGCGTCGGCGTTCTTCGTCACCACGACGCGGATGTGGGAGCTCGCGCTTGGCGCCGCACTGGCGATCGGAGCGGCCAAGTTCGCGCGGATGCCGCGTCCGGTGGCGGTGCTGCTCGGGTGGGCTGGTCTCGGAGCAATCGTCGTCGCCGGTCTCGTCGTCACCGTAACGACCGCCTGGCCGGGATATGCGGCACTGCTGCCGACATTCGGCGCCGCCGCCGTGATCGCGGCTGGTGCGGCCGCGGGCAGGCAAGGCCCGACGTCCCTCCTGGGCACGACGCCGTTCCGCTGGGTCGGGGCGTTGTCGTACTCGCTGTACCTATGGCACTGGCCACTGCTCATCGTGGCGACCGCCCACTGGGATGGCCTGTCCGTCGGCCGGGGCCTTCTCGTGGCGGCATTCTCGTTCCTCCCCGCATGGCTGACGTACCGGCTGGTCGAGAATCCGCTGCGGTTCTCAGCTTCCCTCGCCCGCCTGCCCAGGCTCGCGTTGAGCGTGGGTGCGAACTGCACCCTCGCCGGCGTGGTGGCGGGCCTCGTGGTCCTGCTCGCCGTGCCGACGCCCACATCCACTCCGGACATTGAGCCCGCCACGCAGTCACGGCTCGGCGCTGCCGTCCTGGCCGAGAGCCCGCGTGACGATCCCGCCGGCGCGCCGGTGGACCGAGTGGAATGGATCACACCGGATCCGGCGGAGGCCACCGAGGACGTGCCCGACCTGTACGCCGACGGTTGCCAGCAGGATGGCGCGTCGGCTGATCCGGTGTCCTGCTCGTATGGTTCCGATGATGCCGGGACGACAATCGCCCTGGTGGGGGACTCGAAGGCGGCCCAGTGGGCACCGGCGCTGCAGATTCTGGCGCAGCAGAACGACTGGCGGCTGGTGACGTACACGAAGTCGAGATGCTCGTTCACCACCGCCGAGATCACCATCGATGGCGAAATCTACGAATCGTGCTCGGACTGGAACGACAACGTCCTCGCCGAGCTGACGGGCGCGAACCGGCCGGACTACGTCGTGACCTCTGGTGGCCGCTCCGCAGCCGTCGTCGGCGGAGGCTCCTCCGCGCAGGACGCGGTCGGCGCGATGGTGGCCGGACTGAAGGAGTCCTGGGATGTCCTGATCAGCTCCGGCGTGAACGTGATCGTCATCGCAGATACGCCAGATACCGGGTTCAATGTGTACGAATGCGTCTCCGAAAACCCCGATCACCTAACCGAATGCACGTACGACCGGCAGGAAAGCCAGGGCGCGGGTGTCCTCGCGCAGCTCCAGGCGACCGACTCTCTCTCCGACGTCACATACGTGGATCTGAACGACGCGATCTGCCCCACGGCACGCTGCGCGCCCGTCATCGGCAACGTCCTGGTCTATCGCCAGGGCTCCCACCTGACGGCGACCTATGTCGAGACCCTTGCTCCCCGGGTCGGGGTGGCCCTGGAGCGGGCAATGGGAGGCGACCGGTGACCCGTTTGACCGCTCGGCTGAAGAGAATGGGCCGGCCCGTTCGACCCCGAAGCGTTCGCTCGCGATCCCGTC
>DAIUDS010000135.1:0-5849 GCA_036845485.1 Jiangellaceae bacterium | reverse complement strand
GCGAGACGCGGGCCTGCTGCGCCACCGGGAAGTCGGCCGTCGAGAAGGGGCCGTGCGTGCGCCGCCAACGCGCCCAGCCCGGTCACCCCCAAATGCTCGGCCTCTCGCAGGGTCCAACGGACCAGGTCGTCGCGCAGGCGCCCGCCACGCCGCGGCCGCGCCCAGCGCACGGCGTCGCGCACGCCCTCCGGCTCCGGGGCCTCGCCGGGATCGAGGCCTGCGAGCACGCCGAGCACGAGGCGCCGGACCTCGGGCGCCAGCGGACGGTCGAGATCGCGCCCCAGCGGTGGGACCGGTCGGTCCCGCTCGTCCCGCGTTCCGACCAGTCCCGCGGTGCGGCTCGTGTTCAGCCATGTGCTGGCGAGGCTCACCCACTGCCGGGCGCCGTCCAGACGTTGCCATGCGTCGGAGGCCGGGGTCGGCAGCCACACCGCGTCGAGGTCGGTGCTTGCAGCGACCAGGCCGGCGGCATACGCGAGGTCGGTGAGCATCGCGGCACCGGCCTCGTCGAGGTCGAGGAGATCAGGCAGCCGGCGCAGATCGCGGACGCCCAGGCCGCCAGTCCGCAGGACAGGTGGCGGGCTCGCCTGCCAGGCGTCGAGGAGCGTCTCGACCCTGCGGACGGTCTCGACCGCGCCGGCACCGGCCGTACGGTCGACGGTTGTCGGATCCCGGCGGGTGGTCGGTGGCGTCGGCGGGTCGGTGCTGACGTTCGGATGGATGACGCCGCCGCGCAGGTGCAGGCCGATCTCGCGGGGGAGGACGACCGTGTGGTCGTCGATGGGGACGAGCAGCCCGCGGGCAAGCAGCTGGTCGACGGGCGTTCGTGCGCTGGCCTTGTCGACCTGGCGGCGGGCGTCGCCGACCCGTCCGGTGGGTGGTCCGGCCGACAGGGTGCGCAGTGCGGCCGCCGCCTCCCCGCCGACATCATCGAGCATGGTCTCGAGTCGTGCGTCGATGGCGGCTGCGATCGCCTCGGCGGCCGCGGTCGGGTCGCCCTTCGGGCCGAGCCCGAGGTCGGCGGCGATCTGGGCGAGCCTGGCCGGTGGGTATTCCATCAGGGCTTGGTCTGTGGGCGGGCCGAGACCGGCGGGATACGGGCCGACCGCCTCGCGTGCGACCCGGACGAGCCGCAGGGCGGGACGGCTTCCCCAGACCAGGGCCATGCTGTGCAGCCGGTCGAGCGCGTCAGTGACGTCCTGTATGCCGGTACCGAGCAGTGCACGGACGGCTTCCGGCGACGTCGGCTCGGGCAAGACGGCGAGTGCGTCTACCACCTGGAGCGTGAACCGGTCCAACCGGTCCAGCGCGCGGACGACCGACGCCCTGGTCGTCGCACGCGAGGCCAGTTGGGCGATGTCGACGGGGATCGGCGTGACCAGGTCTGGACGGATCCGCAGCAGGTCGACCAGCTCGGCGTCGGATCGCGCCCGCAGGTCGTCGGCCAGGCTGCGCGGCCTTGGCGTCCCGGTTCTGCCCATCCGTCCTACGGTACGGGCCGTGCTGGGACCGTGCGATGTCCGGCATCACGGGGCTCCGAGCAGGTGGATCGTCTGCCGGAACTGGTCGAGGAAGCCCTCGCAGCCTCCGCAGGCGGAGATGTGCTCGACGAACCGCCGCTCGGCACCGGCATCAAGTGCGTCATCGAGGAAGGAAGTGACGAGCTCGACGAACTCGGCACAGGTAAGCGCCGTCATGCCGCAAGCTCCATGCGCGCCGCTTCGACCGGGGAAGCGGATGCACTCTCGACGCCCGCAGCGCCGCGGCCGTGAGCAAGCGCCTCCCTGGCCAGCAACGCGGCCGTCAGCGCCGTGACCCCGACGATCATCCAGCCGGCCAGGTGCACGCCGAAGGTGTCGCTCACCAGACCGAAGGCCAGGGCGAACGGCAGGAACGTCATCCAGGAGATGGCGCCCACTCCCGAGGCCACGCCGGCGCGAATCGTCGACGGTACGGCATCGTGCAAGAGGCGGGTGACGTGGATGCTCGCGACCACCATCAGCAGCAAGAGGACGATCTGCGCGAGCGTCACGACGACGACATTTGTGCTGGTGGTCAGCAGGAGGCCGGCGCCGATCGTCAGTCCTGCGACACCACCCACCGTCGCCGGTCGGTCGAGCCGCAGCTTCCCGGCGAGCAGACCACCGAGGCCGAGAGTGGACATCAGACCGGCCCAGTGCGGTCCGTACAGGACGGTCGATGCGGCCAGTGCGACGAGCCACAACGGCCCGAACTCGAACATCACCGTCATGATCAGCGACGTGAGCACGGCCAGGCCGACGATCGGCCGCAGCTGGTTACGCCGGGCGATCGTCCGGTAGGTGACGTCGAGGTGCCCACGGAGCGAGATCGGCTCCGCGGCCTTGTGCAGCTGGGGTTCACGGAATTTCAGGAATGCGACGATGGACAGCGCAGTGAGCGGAACGGTCACGAAGTAGGTCAGCCGCGGTGAGGTGAGGCCGGCCAACAACCCGCCAGCCAGGCCGCTCCCGACCAGCGCGACGCTCTCGATCATCCGGAGCCTGCCGATGCGCCCTTCGAACTCTTCGCTGCCGCCGCTCTCTTCGAGCACGGTGTCGTAGACGACCGCCTCCATGGTTCCCGACCGCATCGCGAAGTAGACACCGAGAAAGAAGGCACTCGCGAAGTACATGGGGACGCTGGTGCTGATCCCTCCAATCGCCACCGACAGTGACGCCGCGATGCTCGAGACGATCAGGACGCCTCGTCGACTCCACCTGTCGGCGAGAATCCCGGACGGTATCTCGATGATCGGTGGAACGGCCGCGTAGACAGCAGCCATGATGCCGACCGACGCGGCGTCGAAGCCGATCTCGTTCATGAAGAGCTTCTCGACGGGCACCCAGAGCGCCGTACCGAGCAGCAGTGTCGCGACGTGCAGCGGCAGTAGTCGCCTCTGCAGCGATGTCCTCGGATGCTTCCTCGGCAGCCTGACGGCCGTGCGCGAGATGCGACGAAGGTTCATGGCGGTGCAGTGTCACCGCCGGCGCCAAGCGTTACAGACGGCCGGTGACGAGATCGGTTCGGTCAGCTGGGTCGGTCGCGGAACGCGCTCAGCAGTGCGTCCCGGGCCGCCGCGGGCAGGCCCTCCCCGCGCAGGTCGCCGAGCGAGCCGATGGTCTGCCGGAACTGGTCGAAGTAGCGTTCGCAACCGTCGCAGAGGGCGAGGTGTCCGACGAAACGACGCTCGGACTCGGCATCGAGCTCCCCGTCGAGGTAGGCCGTGACCAGCTCGACGAACTCGTTGCAGTTCAGGTCTCTCACGATGTCACCGCCTCGCCGCCGACTCCGCGCGCTGCCTCCACCGTCGTGAAGTACTCCTCCAGTCTGCTCCGGACGAACGCGCGAGCTCGGTGCAGTAGCACGCGCTGGTTGGCCGCTGTGATGGACAGTATCGAGCACACTTCGTCCGAGCCGTATCCCTCGACGTCGCGCAGGGTGATCACCACGCGCTGGCGGTCGGGCAGTTCCGCGAGCGCCCGGGCCACCTGCGCACGGACCTCGTCCGCCAGCGTCTCCTGCTCCGGAGACGGCCACGCCGCCGGGAACTCCCGCCAGTGCCCGGCAAACGGGTCACCCGGACCGCGGAAACGGGTCGGGTCGACGGTCGGGCCTTCGTCCTCGGTGGTGAGGCTGCTCCAGGGAACGGTGCGGCCTTCGCGAACGCCACGGCGCTTGGCCGTGTTGACGAGGATCCGGTACACCCAGGTCCGCAATGACGACCGGCCCTCGAACCTCCCGATCCCCTGCAGGACGGCGAGCCACGTCTCCTGCACGACCTCCGCCGCGGAGTCGGTGGTCGACACGAAGGACCGGGCCAGCCGCAGCATGCCGGTCGACCAGGCGTCCAGCACCAAGGCAAACGCGACCTCGTCCCTTGCCCGCAGACGGGCCACGAGTACCTCGTCGGACGGGAACGAGTCGGCCTCGACGTCCACGTCGCAAGCGTAGGACCGTCAGTGGGTCACAGATCGCGAAGGCGGTCGAGCAGCTCGGATCGGCGTTCGGCCGCCTCCTGCAACGCCTCCTCGTCGGCGGCGCGAAGCTCGGCGGTGACCTCCGGGTCGGCGGGCATCTCGTCAGGTTTGCGTCGTTCGACCGTCACGGGCGGGCACGTTACCCGGTCGTCACCGGCACGAAACAGGGCCCTCGGGCGGATGCAGGGTGCGGTATTACTACTCCATGCCTGAGATGCGCCTCGGCCTCAAGCTCAGCCAGCGGGCCACCATCGACGAACTCCGCGAGGTGTGGCGGACCGCCGACGACGAGGGCTTCGACCACTGCTGGATCATGGACCACTTCGCGACCCTGGGCGGCGATCCCACCGGTGACATCTTCGAGGCCTGGACCCTGCTGGCGGCCATGGCCGAGGCGACGTCCCGCACCCGGATCGGATGCATGGTCACCGGAAACACCTACCGGCACCCGGGCGTGCTCGCGAAGGCTGCCGTGACCGTCGACCACCTGTCCGGTGGTCGGCTGGAGTTCGGCATCGGTGCCGCCTGGGCGGAGAATGAGCACACGATGTTCGACCTCGAGTTCGGCACCGTCGGGGACCGATTGGACCGGCTCGAAGAGGCGTGCCAAATCATCCGGTCGCTGTGGACGGAGAAGCGGACCACGTTCGACGGCCGCCACTACCGCATCGTCGACGCCATCGCCGAGCCCAAGCCGGTCCAGCGACCTTACCCACCGATCTGGATCGGCGGCAGCGGCCGCAAGCGGACACTGCGGATAGTGGCGCGGTACGCCGACGCCTGGAATGCGGCAGGGGGCACGCCGGACGAGGTCGCCGACCTCTCCGCCGTGCTCGACCGGCACTGTGCCGACGTCGGCCGCGACCCGGCACAGATCCGCCGGACGGTGCAGATCCGGCTGCCCGACAAGGCCGAGGATGCGCTCCGACTGATCGACGACTACGCCCGCGTCGGCGTCTCCGAGGTGGTGGTGATCGTGATGGGTGGTCAGGCCGTGCAGAAGGCCGAGCAAGCCGCGGCACTCCTCCCACGCCTGCGTGGCCTCGGCTGACCGGTGGGCCTTCGGATAGGAGACTGACCGGCACAAGCCGTTTGATGGTGATCACGACGGGTATCCACATCGGCGGAGCGCATCACCCCGGTGCGCCGGACGCAGGAGGCAATGATGCCCACCTGGGCGTGGATCCTTGTGGTGGCAGCGATCATCGTCGTCGGAGTCGTCGCCGTGGTGCTGATGCAGCAACGGCAACGGGCCGGGCTGCGGGAACGCTTCGGGCCGGAGTACGACCGGGTCGTCGACGAGCGTGAGGACCGTCGGCAAGCCGAACGCGAGCTCGCGGAGCGCGCGGAGCGCCGCGACAAGCTGGACATCCGGCCGCTGACCTCCGAGCAGCGAGGCGACTACGCCGCGCGCTGGGAATCGGTACAAGCGGCGTTCGTCGACCGGCCGCGAGAGGCCGTCGTACTCGCCGACGATCTGATCGTGGAGGTCATGGACCGCCGCGGCTACCCCGTCGAGAGCTTCGACGACCGGGCGAGTCTGGTGTCGGCTGACCATCCAGAAGTCGTGGACCACTACCGATCGGCGCACGCGGTGTCGACGCAGGGCGAAGACTCGTCGACCGAGGACCTTCGCCAGGCATTCGTGCACTACCGCGCATTGTTCGACGCGATGCTGACCGATGCCGAGCCGGAGCCACGCACCGATCGCGCGGACGAGGAGCCGGTGGACCGTCGGCCGGACGTCGAGAACCGCGACGAGCAGGGACGGAGGCTCTGACATGACCGAACAGCCACGCGACCTGCGCGACGACGGGGAGCTCAGGGCCGACGACGCTTCCTCCGCCCCGG
>DAIUDS010000134.1:0-6003 GCA_036845485.1 Jiangellaceae bacterium | reverse complement strand
ACGTGAAGCCGTGGGCGAATGTCGACGTCCCCTTGCGGAACGGCTCGAACAACCCGTCCGACACGATCGTCGCGCCGAGCGGCGAGTATCCCGACGTCATGCCCTTTGCGCAGGTGATCATGTCGGGAACGTAGCCGAAGTCGTTGCAAGCGAAGATCGATCCGATCCGGCCGAACGCACAGATGACCTCGTCGGACACCAGCAGGACGTCGTGCGCGTCACAGATCTCGCGGACCCGGTCGAAGTAGCCCGGCGGCGGCGGGATGCAACCACCGGAGTTCTGTACCGGCTCGAGGAACACGGCGGCGACGGTGTCCGGACCCTCGAACAGGATCGCCTCCTCGATCCGGTCGGCTGCCCAGCGGCCGAAGGCATTCGCGTCGTCGCGCAGATGGTCCGGGGCGCGGTACCGGTTGGTGTTGGGCACCTTGATCCCGCCGGGCACGAGCGGCTCGAAGGCCTGCTTGGCGCCGGGGATGCCGGTGATCGCCAGCGCGCCCTGCGGCGCGCCGTGGTATGCGACCGCGCGCGAGACCACCTTGTGCTTGGTCGGCTTGCCGACGAGCTTCCAGTACTGCTTGGCAACTTTCCACGCGGTCTCGACGGCCTCGCCGCCGCCGGTGGTGAAGAAGACCCGGTTGAGGTCGCCCGGCGCATGCGCCGCAAGCCGTTCCGCGAGGTCGATGGCGGCCGGGTGCGCGTACGACCAGAGCGGGAAGTACGCGAGCTGCTCGGCCTGCCGCGCCGCCACCTCGGCGAGCTCACGTCGGCCGTGGCCGACCTGGACCACGAACAGCCCGGCCAGCCCGTCGAGGTAGCGACGGCCGGCGTCGTCCCAGATGCGCACGCCGTCACCGCGGACGATCACCGGTACGTCATGGCCCTCGTACAGACCGGAATGGCGCGCGAAATGCATCCACAGGTGGTCGCGCACGGCGTCGACCCGGCGGGTCCCCTGTGGGGTCCGGCTGCCCTCATCGGTGGCGCGGACGGGTGCCGGTGTCGTCGTCATCGCGTCCCCCAGTCGTAGAGCTGCTTTCTGAGCTTGAGATAGACGAACGTCTCGGTTGCGACGACACCGTCGAGGCTTCGGATCTGTGTGCTCAGCAGCTGGAGCAGGTGGTCGTCGTCCTCGCAGACGACTTCGGCGATCACGTCGTACGAGCCGGCCGTGATGACCACATAGTCCACCTCGGGGATGTCGGCGAGGGTGTCGGCGAGTTTGTTGACGTCCCCGGTGGTCTTCAGGCCGATCAACGCCTGCCGTTCGAAGCCCAGCTGAAGCGGATCGGTGACCGCGACGATCTGGACGACTCCAGCCTCGGTCAGGCGCTGGACGCGTTGACGGACCGCCGCCTCCGACAGTCCGACGGCCTTGCCGATGGCGGCATACGACCGTCGCCCGTCCTGCTGGAGCTGCTCGATGATCCCTTTCGCGACGGAGTCGAGGTGGACCCCCCCGCGCTCGCGTACGGCCATAGCATGATCCTTACCAACCAACCGGACAATGGCAAGGGAATCCGTATTGGAACGGGCTATTCGATACGGATTCGTGAGTTTCTCGGCCGGGCAACCATTGATCCCGGCAGCGGCTGACGCCTACGCTGCGGCTCACGAATCACCAAGACCGACCCTGAGTCACAAGGCGCCACCCGGGCGTTCGCCGGTGTCGGGCACCAGGATCGGGGTGTTCTGGTCGAGCGTCTCGCCACGGAAGAACGGACGCAGCTTGACGGCACAGGCGAGCATCAGCGGAACGCCGAGTGCAAGCATTCCCACCCCGATGACGAAGACACCCCCGACGCTCCCGAACGTGGTGTAGCCGTAGTCGGCGTCGATCATGTCCATGGCGCTCTTCACGAACGCCCACGTCATGCCGATCGAACCGAGCAGCGGCAGCAGCCCGCGCAGCCAGAAGTTCCGGGCGTTCTCGAACAGCGTCCGCCGGAAGTACCAGACGCACGCGAAGCCGGTGATGGCGTAGTAGAACGCGACCGCCAGACCGAGGGACAGAATCGAGTCCTGCAGCGTGTTCTGGGAGAGGAAGGACAACACAAGGTAGAAGAAGATCGCGGTCGCACCCACGAACAGCGTGCCGAACGACGGCGTGTGATGCCTCGGATGGACGCGTGCGAATTGCCTCGGAATCGCGCCGTACACCGCCATGGCGAGTGTGCCGCGAGCGGTTGGCAGGATCGTCGTCTGGGTCGACGAGGCGGCGGAGATTGCGACCGTCAGCAGCAACAGTGACGCCATGATGCCGCCGAACACGGGGTCGCCGAGCACGGTGAGCACGTCGTCGACGTTCTCCTCGTTGCCGAGCCCGATCCCGTCGGTGCCGAAGCCCGCGTATGCCTGGACAGCGACCGCGACCATGAGATACGTCGCAAGCAGGATGACCGTGCTGACTATCGCCGCCTTACCCGCGACGACGTCGGCGTTTGTGGTCTCCTCGTTGACCGCCAGGCACGAGTCCCAACCCCAGTAGATGAAGATGCACAGGATCACGGCCTCGGCGATCGCAGAAGAGTCCAGGCCGCTCGGCGAGAACCATTCCCACGACGGATTGACGGCCTGCGAGCCGGCCGAGTCGCCGAAGACCTTGCCGAGGGCGACCACGCTGAAGACGGTCAGGACCGCGAACTGGATGGTGACCAGGACGTTCTGCAGCCGCCCGGTGATCACGATTCCGCGATAGCTCACCCAGGTCATCAGCGCGATGAAGGCGACGCCGAACAGCACCCGAACGGTGAGCGAGTCGGCCGCCGAATCGAAGCCCAGGAAGTCCAGCAGGTAGATGCCGGCGATCTCGGCGACGTTCGCGAGCACGATGATGGCCGAGACCGCCAGGCCCCAGCCACCCATCCAGCCGACCCACGGACCGAAGGCCTTCGTCCCCCAGGTGAAGGTGGTCCCGCAGTCCGGGGCCGACCGGTTGAGTTCGCGGTAGGCGACGGCGATGAACAGCATGGGCACGAAGGCCACGATGAACATCGCCGGCGCACGGTCGCCTACCGCGAGCACGACGTAGCCCAGCGTCGCCGCCAGGCTGTAGGCAGGCGCGGTCGAGGCAAGGCCGATGACGACATTGCCCCACAGGCCGAGAGCCCCCCGTTCGAGTCCCTTCCCCGTCACCGGGTCGGTAGCGACTCTGGTCTCGGCCATGCGCCCCACCTTCGTCGTGTGGAACCCCCGCCGTGGCGGAGAATCTACTGACTCCGTCGCATTTAGGCAAGAGGGCGTTGGAATCAGTTGTATTTCATGCGGTGGACGATAGATTCAGTGACATGCGGTTACTGCTCGTGGGATCCGGAGGAGTCGGTGACGGCTTCGCGCGGATCGCCGCGCGGCGTGACTTCTTCGACCGGCTGGTCGTCGCGGACTACGACCTCGGGCGCGCCGAGCGGACCGTTGCCGCGGTGTGCCAGCGGAACCCCCGCGAGATGCGGTTCGTGGCGGCGCGGGTCGACGCATCGGATGCCCGCGCCGTACGGAGCCTGGCCCGCGAGCATGGAGTCACACACGTGATGAACGCCGTGGACCCCCGCTTCGTCATGCCGATCTTCGACGGTGCGTTCGCCGCCGGTGCCGACTACCTCGACATGGCCATGTCGCTCTCGAGCCCTCATCCGCAGGCACCGCACGAACAGACCGGCGTCAAGCTCGGTGATAAGCAGTTCGCGAAGGCGACGGAATGGGAGGAGGCCGGGCGGCTCGCATTGGTCGGCATCGGCGTGGAGCCGGGACTGTCCGACGTCTTCGCCCGCTACGCGGCCGACCACCTGTTCGGCTGGATCGACGAGCTGGGCACCCGTGACGGCGCCAACCTGGCGGTAGACGGCTACGACTTCGCGCCGTCGTTCTCGATCTGGACGACGATCGAGGAATGCCTGAACCCGCCGGTGGTATGGGAACGCGAGCGTGGGTGGTACACGACGGCGCCGTTCAGCGAGCCCGAGGTGTTCGACTTCCCGGCCGGCATCGGCCCGGTCGAATGCGTCAACGTGGAACACGAAGAGGTCCTGCTCATGCCCCGCTGGATCGAGGCCGAGAGGGTGACGTTCAAGTACGGCCTCGGCAGCGAGTTCATCGAGGTCCTCGAGACTCTGCACAAGCTCGGCTTGGACCGCACGGAGCCGGTGACGGTGCTATCCGGTGGCTCGCCCGTCGCGGTGAGCCCGCGCGACGTCGTCGCGGCAGGCCTGCCCGACCCGGCGGGCCTGGGCGACCGGATGCACGGCAAGACGTGCGCCGGCCTCTGGGTCACCGGTACGGGCAAGGACGGGAACCCGCGCGAGGTGTACCTGCACCACGTCGTCGACAACGCCTGGTCGATGGCCGAGTACGGAAGCCAGTGCGTCGTCTGGCAGACCGCTGTGAACCCTGTGGTCGCACTCGAGCTGCTCGCCGCCGGAACGTGGTCCGGCGCCGGGGTCCTGGGTCCCGAGGCGTTCGACGCCGAGCCTTTTCTCGACCTGCTCGCCCGGGACTACGCGTCGCCCTGGGGGCTGGACGAACGCACGCCGCTCCGATTGACATGATCGGCGCATGCGGTTCGGGATCGACGTGGCACAGCAGCGTTTGGACTTCGCCGAAGTCGTCGACCGGGTGCGGTTCGGCGAGGACCTCGGGTTCGACGGCGCGTGGGGCTTCGACCACTTCACGCCGATGTACGGCGAAGGACCGGGGAACTGCTTCGAGGGCATGACGACGCTTGCGGCGCTCGCCGGCCGCACGTCCCGAATCCGGCTCGGCCTGCTCGTGGCGGGAGTCACCTACCGCCACCCGTCGATCCTCGCCGCCGAGGCCACAACCGTCGACCACGCCAGCGACGGCCGACTCGAGCTCGGCATCGGTGCCGCGTGGTACGAGCCGGAGCACCACCGGCTGGGTCTGGACTTCCCGCCGGTTGGTCAGCGCTTCGACCGGCTGGAGGACCAGCTCGAGATCTTCGTGCGGCTCTTCACCGGCGAGGTCGTGTCCTACCGGGGCCACCAGGTAAGCCTCGACGGAGCCCAGTTGCGCCCGGTGCCCCTACAGCGGCCGCATCCACCCATCTGGATCGGCGGCTCGGGCCGCCGGCGGACGCTACCTCTCGTGGCCAGGTACGCCGACGTCTGGCACGCGGACTCACTTGCGGACTACCGGGAGAACACCGCGTTGGTGGACCGACTGGCCGAGGAGGTCGGCCGGGACCCGGCAGCCATCGGGCGAGCCGCGTCGCTGTCGTTGTCGGAGCCCTGGCACGAGGTACGACAGAACGCCGAACGGCGTCGCGACCTCGGGATGGACTACCTCGTCTGCAGCTGGCCGAGCGAGGGTCGCGCCCGGGTCGAGGAGTTCTGGACCACCATCGCGCCGGCGTTCTCCGACTGAGGGACGCCACGCCAATCCTGCGAATGTGGTGAACGACGGCCCGGAACTGATCGAACCGATGCCACCCCGGACTCGGCGCCGTCGCGGCCGGTCCGTCCCCGGGTCGGTGGGGCCGGGTCACCCGTGGGGTGGCGACGACGTCGCCTGACCCGGCGAGCGTGGATTCATGACCGTCTCCTCCGAACTCCAGGCGGCAAACGGACGGCCGGTCGTTCCGGTCCGCCGGGGGGGTGCCGTCGCGACCGCGGCCAAACGGTGCAGCCAGTCGGTTGCGCACCACCCAGCACATAGCCTGCGAGGGTGACGGCGTTCTCCTCCCTGGGTGCCTGGCTGTACACGTGGTTCCACGGTGACCCGGTGTCCAACCGGCTGGTCATCGCGCTCGCCGAACTCGGACCGGAGGACTGCGTGCTCGACGTGGGCTGCGGCCCGGGCGCTGCCGTCAGCGGGGCGGCCGAGCTGATCGGGGCGCGCCAGGTGGCGGCAGTCGATCCGACCCTGGCATTCGTCGAGAGGATCCGCAGCCGCGTGCCGGGTGTCGACGTCCGGGAGGCCGAGGCGGAGTCGCTGCCCTTCGCCGACGACACGTTCACCGTCGTGTGGTCGATCTCCGCCATGCACCACTGG
>DAIUDS010000133.1:0-6008 GCA_036845485.1 Jiangellaceae bacterium | reverse complement strand
CGTTCGTGCCTGCATGCCGCACCTCGTCGAGTGCCGCGGAACCGTCGTGACCGTCGCCTCGACGCTGGGGCTGAAGGCTGTGAGCGACGCCACGGCCTATTGCGCCTCGAAGTTCGGGATTGTCGGCTTCACCCGAGCGCTCGCCGCGGAGCTGGCGGGGCGGGTCGGCGTGACACTGCTGGTACCCGGTGGCATGCGTACGGCGTTCTTCGATGGCCGGGCCGAGCAGTACCGGCCGGGTCCGGACGCGGATCTCCTCGACCCGCGACACGTCGCGGACGTCGTCGTGCACGCGCTGCGCCGGCCGGTGGGGTGCGAGGTCCGTGAGATCGTCGTCGCATCCTCGACCGAGCCGTCCTGGCCGTGACGGCGACCGTCCTGGTGCTTCGTGCGCTGGGGCTGGGTGATGCCCTGACCGGCGTGGCCGCTCTCCGGGGCTTGCGTCGCGCCTGGCCCGGCGGCCGGATCGTGCTCGCTGCTCCGGCGGAGACCGGTGGCTGGTTGCAAGGGTTGGGCCTCGTCGACGACATCCTTCCGACCACCGGCCTGGGACCGCTCGCGGGTCCGTACTCCCGCCGCAAACCGGCAACGCTCGTCGGCCGCCATGTTGCCGTCAACCTGCACGGGCGGGGCCCGCAGAGCCATCGCATGCTCCAGGCGACTCTGCCCGATCGGCTCGTCGCCCTTCGATGCCCCGAGGCGGCACACTACGACGGCCCGGCCTGGACGCCGGACGAACACGACGTGGACCGGTGGTGCCGGCTGGTGCGCAGCGCCGGCGGACCGTGCGGGCGCGAAGACCTCCGGCTTCCGTCGCGAGGTCCGCGCGAGTCGTACGTCGTCATCCATCCCGGGGCAGCGGCGGGATCGCGGCGCTGGCCGGCCGGCCGGTGGGCGGCGGTCACCGCCGCCCTGGCGATCGGTGGGATCGACGTGGTGGTGACCGGCTCGGCCGCCGAACGGGACCCGTGTGCGCGGGTCGCGGATGCCGGGGGGAGAAGCCTTGCCGGCCGCCTCGACTTGGACGGCTTGGCCGATGTCGTGGCGCGGGCGAGGTTGGTGCTATGTGGTGACACCGGTGTCGGCCACCTGGCGACCGCGTTCGGAACACCGTCGGTACGGCTCTTCGGGCCGATCCCGCCGAGCTGGTGGGGGCCGGCGATCGACCCCGACTTGCACGCGGTGATCTGGCACGGGGACGCGTCACCCACAACCGGCGACCCGCACGCCGACACAGTCGACCCGGCCTTGGCCCACATCGAGGTCGAGGAGGTGCTGGAGGCGGCGCACGACCTCCTTGCCGACGCGAGCACGGGACGACAGAAGGCCTCCCGGTTCGGATCGGTCAAGTGCGGGTACAAGCTGCGCTGCCGGGAGGCAGCCGGGTCGTATCGATTGGAGGAGCGTGTCGTGGGTGCAGACGTCGTCGATCTGATCATGTCCGACCACCGGGAAGTCGAGCGGCTGTTCGAGATCTTGAAGACTCGGCCGGATCAGCGGGTCACCACGCTGCCCGTCCTCTCCGCGCTGCTGATCGCCCACAGTCGGGCGGAGGAGTCGGAGGTCTACCCGGTGGCGCGCGACGAGGCGGGGGCGGCCGACGATGTCGCGCACAGTCAGGAGGAGCACGTCGAGGCCGAACAGCTGCTGGAGCGACTCCAGGCCACCGACCCCGAGGCGGCGGAGTTCGACGCGGCACTCCAGCAGGTGGTCGACGCGGTGACGCACCATGTCGAGGAGGAGGAGAGCAAGGTCCTACCGGCGATGCGAACCGGCCTGCAGGACACCAGGCGTGAGGAGCTGGGTCAGGCGTTCGCCGCGAGCAGAGCCGAGCATCTCGGCGAGATGCCGGGCGAGGCGACCAAGGAGGCCCTGCTTCAGCAGGCGCAGAACGTCGGCATGGGCGGCGGTGCCTCGATGAGCAAGGACGAGCTGCAGGAGGAACTGCAGAAAGAGGCCGGACAGTAAGAGGCTGGAGGGGCAGATGGCGAGCTACCAGCAGAAGCCGGCGTTCTCGAAGGCGTACTCGTTCGCGTTGGTGACCGGCGCGTTCTTCGTGCTCGCGTGGGCCGGCCAGTTCATCTTCCAGCTGCTGACGGTACGCAACGACGCCGAGGAGCATGGTCAGAGCTTCCAATGGGCTGACTTCGTCCCACAGTTCTTGTCCTCCACTTTCGAGAACTGGCAGTCGGAGTTCCTTCAACTCGTGTGGCCGGCCGCCGGACTCGCCCTGTTCTACTACTGGGGTTCCTCCCAGTCTCGCGAGAGCGACGAACGACTCGAAGCGAAGCTCGACGCGCTACTCAACGAACGCGGCATCGAACCCGCATCGGTCAACAAGGACCCGGTCCAAGACATCACGCCGGCGGGCTGAATGGACCGGCGAGGCTGGAGCGGTGCGGATGGTTGATCGTCTGCCGGTGACCGAGCCCGTGACGATCACGCCGCCTCGTCGGGTGTCCACCCCGACGATCAGGCAGGAATGGAAGGACGTCGCGTTCGTCCACTGGCCGATCGAGCCCGCAGCAGTGGGGCGCCTCTTGCCACGGCGGGTACGCCCGGACCTGCTGGATGGCACGACGTACGTCGGGCTGATCGGACTGCGGATACGAACGTCCCTCGGCGGCGTACTGCCGGTCCCTTGGCTGGGTACATTCGACGAGACACACCTTCGGCTGTACTCCGTGGATGGCACCGGGCGCCGAGGCGGTGTGTTCCTGACGCTCAATGCCGACCGGCTGATCACCGCGGCCTTCGCACGTTCCGTCCTGCGGATCCCGTACACCTGGTCGCCGTCGACGATCGCCCGTCGCGAGGACGTGATGACGTATACGACGACCCGGCGATGGCCGAACCGACCCACCACGTTGCGGTTCGCCGTGCGGATCGGCGAACCGTGCCCCGACCCGACGCCACTGGAGCGTTTCGTCACGGCACGCTGGAGCATGCATTCGAGCTGGCTCGGACAGACCATGCGCGTCGATGCCACCCACCCGCCATGGCCGCTGTTCCGGGCTGAGCTCGTCGACCTGGAGTTGCCCGGATCATTTCTCGACGAAGTAGGGCTTGCGCGGCCGGACCGGGCGCCCGCCAGCGTGCTGTGGTCCCCTGGCGTTCGTTCGAACCTCGGCTGGCCGGTCCCGGTATGAGCCCGCGTCAAATGCCCCGAGCCCCCTGGCCGGCCCCGCCAAGCCGCACACCGCGTAGCCCTTCCGGCTGAGTCACCCCAACGGCTGCTCTACGGTGCGAGCCTCTACGCCCGGTACTCGGCAGCGAGCGGGCAGCGGAACGGGTCCCGAGCGGCAATGCCGACACGGTTGAGGTACCGCACGACGACCTGATAGGCACCGATCAGGCTGGTTTCGGTATAGCCGACCTTGTTCCTGACGCAGAAGGCGCGCACGATCGGCTGCGCCCGCCGCAGGTTGGGTCGCGGCATGCTGGGGAACAAGTGATGTTCGATCTGATAGTTGAGCCCGCCCAGAGTGAAGTCCGTCAGCCAGCCGCCTCGGATGTTGCGCGACATGAGGACCTGCCTGCGCAGGAAGTCGATCCTCTGATTGGCAGGAACGATCGGCATGCCGGTGTGGTTCGGAGCGAAGGCTCCTCCCAGGAGCAGGCCGAACAGGCCTATCTGGACGCCGAGGAACGCGGCGGCCTTGCCCGGGGGCAGCACCACGAGAAGCGCAGTGAGGTAACCGCCGTTTCTGGCGAGGACGAATGCCGCCTCGCACCACCGGTGCTTCAGCGGCTCCCGGCGCACGATTGTCTGGATGCTCGCCACGTGCAGAGCCAGCCCTTCCAGCAGTAGAAGAGGGAAGAAGTAGTAGCCCTGTCCCCGGCACAGGCGTGCTGCCAGTCCGTGCCTGCTCTTTGCGACGGCGGGTGTGAACGCGACCGCGCCGGGACTGATGTCCGGGTCGGCGCCTTCCTTGTTCGGGTTGGCGTGGTGCCGGTTGTGCTTGGTCATCCACCAGCCGTAGCTCAAGCCGGTGAAGAGCCCCGACATCACCCGCGCCGTCCATTCGTTCCACCGATGGGACGCGAAAATCTGGCGGTGTGCCCCGTCGTGGCCCAGGAAGCCGAACTGGGTGAGCACAACGGCCAGCAGTGCGGCAGGCACGAGTTGGAACCAGGAGTTGCCCAGAAAGGCGAACGCAACCCAGATCCCGGCGAACACGACAACGGTTCCAATGATCTTGCACCAGTAGTACGCGTAGCGTCGCTTGAGCAGTCCCGAAGCCTGGATCTGACGGGACAGCTCGGCGTAGCTGGTGACGTACCGTTCGCGCCTGGATGGGCCCGAACGCCTGGTAGTGGCGTCCGGACCCGGCCTTGCGACGCTTTCCGCCTGGGTGCCTGCCGGCATTGCGGCTCCCGTCCTCTACGTCGATGGGGGCGCCGCCTCGGGCCTTGCATCCCCTGTTGGTCGCAACCGACTGTCGGTACCCGCCCCGGGAACCGGAAAACCAGCCTGCCGGACACGCCCCGGAGAGAGCCGCCGCCTGCCGAGGGTATCGGGCGGTCAGCCGAGGCGGGTGATGTCCACGCTGACGCCGAACTGCTCCGCCGGCGGTCCGGAGTAGACACCGGACAGGGGGCGCACGTCGGCGTAGTCGCGGCCGCGCGCCAGCAGCACGTGCCGGCTGCCGATGCGCGCCAGGCTGGTCGGGTCGACTGCCACCCAGCCACCGGCCCAGAACTCGATCCAGGCATGACTCTCTCCCCGGACCGTTGTTCCGATCTCGGCGTGGGCGTCGGGGTGCAAGTAGCCGGACACGTAGCGCGCCGGCAGTCCCATCGCGCGCAGAAGAGCCAGCGTGACGTGCGCGAAGTCCTGGCACACCCCCTTGCCGGCTGCCCTCGCGTCGGCCGACGATGTGTGCACGTGCGTTGCGCCACGCTCGTAGCGCAGCGTCTCGTGAGTCCACCCGACAGCTGCCATCCCGGCCTGCGCCGGTGTCGACGCGGTGCACATCGACCGCCCGATCTCGACGAGGTCCGGCTCGATGGACACGTACCGGGACGGCGCCAGCAACTCGGCGAAGCGGTCCCGGACGGCCTTGGCGGCCAGGTCGTCCCAGCCGGCGCGGGGGAGTGTCGACGTCGACGGGGCGGCGGTCTCCACCACCGAAGTGGCCAGCACCGCCAACTCCGTGTGCGGGACGTGGACGTCGAAGGCATCGACCGAGGTGCCCCAGTAGTCGACATAGCGCAGCGGGCGGACGGCCGGTGTGACGGCGAGGGCCGCCTGGAGCGTGCGTTGCCCGTCCAGGGTCTGCGGGGTCATCCGCGCCTCGTTGTACGAGGCTCGTACCGTGCCGGAGTACCGGTATCCCGTGCGATGCCGGATCGCGATTCGCCAGCTCATTACACCGGCTCCTCGAGGTTCCACTCCAGTGGCGATCCGGCGAAGAATCGCCGGGTGACCTCCTCGCTGACCGTCGAGACGGTCTGCTGGAGCCGATGCAGCCGTTCCGGCAGGTCGTCCAGGAGATTCGTAGTGGACAGGAACTCCAGGTCGGTCCGTGCCCGGCCGATCACCCGGCGGTACGGCTCGTCCACACCGGACCGCCCGGAGCCGGGATCCAAGCGGGCCAGAGCTCGCTCCCCGACGGTGAGGGCGTGGAACACCGACCGCGGGAAGAGCCGGTCCACCAGGAGAAACTCCACCACCAACGGCGCTTCGATGCCCTTCTGGTTGGTCCGCAGGTACGCCTCGTTGGCGGAACAGGCGCGCAGCGTGGCTGTCCAGCTCTCGCTGGCCGGCCTGGCGCCGATCCGGGCCGCCAGCAGTCGCGCGGTCATGTCCACCCGCTCCAGGCTGCGGCCGAGCACGAGCACATCGTGGCTGGCGTCCCGGGCCATGATCGACTCCGTGTAGCCGGCGAAGGTGGCGGCCCGTTCCCGGACCCAGGAGAAGAAGGGCGCGGGACCGAAGTCCCGGGCGGCGGCAACCCGCACCGGCGCGTCCCCTCTGATCAGCTCGTCCAACCGCTCCGGAAACA
>DAIUDS010000132.1:0-6049 GCA_036845485.1 Jiangellaceae bacterium | reverse complement strand
GAGATCGAGGATCTGGAAGCCCGCGAGCGCGACCCCGACCAGCTCGGCACGCTGTTCCGGATCGACCACCTCGCGACCCGTGTCCGCCGGCACGCAGAGAGTCTCCTGGTTCTCGCCGGGGTCGAGGAGATGCGCCGCTCCGGGATAGCGGCGCCGGTCCTCGACGTCGTCCGCACCGCAGTGGGTGAGGTCGAGCAGTACCCTCGGGTGAAGTTCGGCGTCATGCCCACCGACCTGGTCACGCCTGTGGCCGTCGACGACGTCGCGCACCTGCTCGCCGAGCTCCTCGACAACGCGACGGAGTACTCCGCGCCGTCCACGCCGGTCACCGTCACCAGCCAGCCGCTTCTCGGTGGCGGGCTGCGCCTACAGGTCGCCGACTCCGGTATCGGGATCCCGGCCAACCAGTTGGTCTCGCTGAACGAGCGACTGCGCGAGCCCGGTGACATCGACGTCGCGGCGTCCCGGACGCTGGGTCTCTACGTCGTCGCCAGGCTGGCGGCGCGGCATGGGATCGTCGTCCGGCTCGTGCCCGGTGAGCCCAGTGGAACCATCGCCCAGGTCGACCTGCCGGCGCATCTGGTCGTATCGCCGCTGGATACCTCGGAGGGCGTGCTCCAAGCCGTTCAGGCCCAGCCGCCGGACCCGATCGTTCCGCGGTCGACCGGCCATCCGCTGGAGGACTTCCCCCGCCGGTCGCTCCCTCCGGCCGAGCCGGCCCCGCGCCAGATCGAGGCGCCGTTCCGCCCGTCGCCAGTTCCGTCCCGTCCCTCCCAGACGCCCGGGTTGCCGCCGCAACCACCCGCTCGCTCCGTTCAACCAATCAACGGCTTGGCGGGTGCGAACGGCCTACCGACGCGGCCCAGTGGCCGTGGACCCGATGAGGTGGGCCGTCCCGGCGGCAGGGGCTACGACGAGCCGGCCCGATCCCTGCGCGCGCCCGAACCGCAGCTTCCCGAGGGTGACTCCCCCATATACGAGGCCGTCCGGTCGGCCTGGTTCCAGCGCGGCGGCGGTCCACTCGACTGGTCGAGCCCGGCGGACGAAGGCTGGCGTCGTGCGGCGGCAGCCCTGCGCACGGCCGAGGAGGCCGCCAGCGCACGGCGTACCCAGCGCGCCCCGGAACCTCCCCCGTCTCCGCGGCGCGAACCGCCGGCTTGGACGCCCGAGGCGGTCCCGGCCGCCGACGAGCCGGCCCTCAGCACGTCGGGACTTCCGGTCCGGCAGCGCGGCGCGACCCTCGTCCCCGGCTCGATCACCGAGGTGGCGGGCGAAGCAGCCCACGCTCGGCCGCCCGCCCCGGAGAAGGACGCGAGCGAGGTCGCGTCGACGCTGGCCAACCTGCAGCGCGGTGTCAGCCGTGGCCGTGAGGAGACCGGTGGTTGGGTCCCCAAACGACCTGACGATCCCGAGAGGAGCGATTCGTGACCAGCGCCTCGAGTGAGGAGCTCGGCTGGCTGCTCGACCGGTTCGTAGACCGGACCCCGGGCGCCGCGCACTCCGTCGTGGTGTCCGCGGACGGCCTGCTCCTGGCCGGTTCCCAGGGCCTGCCGCGCGACCGCGGCGAGCAGCTTGCGGCCGTGGTCTCCGGCCTGGCCAGCCTGACCGTCGGCGCGTCCATGATCCTCGGTGCCGGGCAGGTGCAGCAGACTCTGGTCGAGATGGCCGACGGGTTCCTCCTGGTCATGGCAGTCCGCGACGGCGCGCACCTGGCAGTGCTGGCCGCCGGTGATTCCGACCTGGGTCAGATTGGCTACGAGATGGCGCTCCTGGTCGATCGGGTCGGCGCCGCGCTGACCCCGGCGGCTCGCGTCGGCTGACGAGTCGGGAGAATCCAGCGATGACCGCGCCAGACGGTGGACGAGTCCGGCCGTACCTGGCGACCCGTGGGCGCACCCGCCCGGTGCAGGAGACCGCCCTCGAGGCGTTGGTCTCGTCTACCCAGGCCGGCCGGGCTCACCGGCTCGATCCGGAACCAGAGCGTGAGCGCATCTTGCGGATATGCCACGCTCCTCGATCTGTGGCCGAGGTGGCGGCCATAGTCCGGGTGCCGCTCGGCGTCGCCCGGGTGCTTGTTGCAGACCTCGAGGCCGAAGGCCTCGTCCATGTCGCGGATCCGCACGTCGCGTACACCGGAGCGGTGGCGCCGGCCCGCGACCTGAGCGTGCTCGAAAGGGTGAGGGATGGCCTTCGTCGACTCTGAGGTCGAAGGCGGTGCTCATGCCGTCCAGGACGCCCTCTCGGTCAAGATCGTCGTCGCCGGGGGCTTCGGCGTGGGTAAGACGACGCTCGTCGGTGCCGTGAGCGAGATCGAACCGTTGCGCACCGAGGCGCTGATGACCGAGGCGTCCACGCCGGTCGACGACCTGTCGATGCTGCCGGACAAGACGACCACGACGGTGGCCATGGACTTCGGCCGGATCACGCTCGCCCAGGACCTCGTGCTCTACCTGTTCGGCACGCCAGGCCAGAACCGTTTCTGGTTCATGTGGGACGACATCACTCGTGGCGCGATCGGCGCCGTCGTGCTGGTCGACACGCGCCGACTGGCGGACTGCTTCGGCGCCGTCGACTACGTCGAGCAGCGCGGCATCCCGTTCCTCATCGCACTGAACGCGTTCGACGGCGTCCAGCAGCACGACGTCGACGAAGTTCGTGATGCCCTCCAGGTCACGGCCGAGGTGCCGTTCATCGTCACCGATGCCCGGGACCGCGAGTCGGTCAAGGATGTCCTCGTCCGCCTCGTCGAGCACGCCATGGCGGTCGTCCAGCAAGGCTGACCCGCCGACCACCTACCCTTCGGGGATGGGCCTCGCCGGCGGCTTCGTCACCGACTTGCGCACCGTGCTGCGCGGCCGCGGCTTCCGGCGGCTGTTCGTGGTCCGGGTGAGCGGGCAGCTCGGCGACGGCGTGTTCCAGGTCGCGATGGCGTCGTACGTGTTCTTCTCACCGGAGCGGCACGCCACGGCACCGACAGCAGCGCAGGCCTTCGCCGTCCTCCTGCTGCCGTATTCGCTGGTCGGTCCGTTCGCCGGTGTCCTGCTCGACCGATGGCGGCGTCGTCAGGTGCTGCTCGTCGCCAACCTGCTTCGGGCTGGTCTGACGGTGGTAGTCGCCGCGCTGGTCGCCGACGGCCGAGCCGGCCCGGCGCTCTTCGCAACGGCGCTCGTCGTTCTGTCGATGAACCGCTTCATCCTGGCCGGGCTGAGCGCTTCGGTGCCACACGTCGTCCCGCGGCACGAGCTGGTCATGGCCAATGCCGTCTTCCCGACGAGCGGAACGGTGGCGGCCATGACCGGCACCGGCATCGGCTTCCTGATGCGGGAAGCAACGTCGTCGGACGCGTTTCTCGCGGCCGGCACGGCCGGCTTGTACCTGCTCGCCGGGCTCGTGGCCCTGGCGCTGCACCGCGACCTGCTCGGGCCGGATGACGATCCCGCCAGACCGTCGGCGCGCGTTGCCGTGCGGCGCGTCGTCGCCGGCCTGCTCGATGGTGCCCGCCACGTTCATCGACGGCCGGCCGCCGCATGGGGGCTGACTGTGATCGGGGCTCACCGGTTCTTCTACGGAATCTCGACCGTGGCCATGATTCTGCTGTGCCGCAACTACTTCCATTCGCCGGACGATGCCGAAGCGGGCCTTGCGACGCTCACCATCGTGCTGGCCGTGTCCGGGGCAGGCTTCTTCGTCGCCGCGCTGGCGACGCCGGTCGCCACCCGGCGCATGAACAAGGAGACCTGGGTCATCGCGCTGTTGGCCCTTGCAGCGGTGGTCCAGATCGTGCCGGGCGCCCTGTTCGAGGTGCCGGCCCTGCTGGTCGCGGCGTTCTTCCTCGGCGTCGCTTCCCAAGGCATCAAGATCGTCGTCGACACGCTGGTCCAGGAGAACGTCGAAGACGCGTACCGTGGCCGGGTCTTCTCGTTCTACGACGTGCTGTTCAACGTGACCTTCGTCGCGGCAGCCCTGTTCGCCGCCCTGACCTTGCCGACGTCGGGTAAGTCGTACGCCGTTCTCGCCTTCATCTCCGCGGGTTACGCCGTCACAGCCACGGTGTACGCTCGGTTCACCGCCCGAAGGGTGCCCAACCGGGTATCCGGTCCGGAGGGTGCCGTCTCGTGACTCGACTCCGGCCGTCGGCTGCCTTCTCGTCAAGCGGTGCAGAACCGCCATGGCAGGGTTCCGTCCGAGCGGCTTGAGTAGTGCGGCCGGTGCGCGCCGGCTGGCTTGGCTGGCCGTGACGTGTCTGGCGTTCACGGCGTGTGGGGACGAGCCCGGCGGCACGGCAGCTGATCCAACGGCCGAGCCGGGTGACCGCTACACCAACACCATCTCCGTCGCCGTCGTCGAGGCCCCGGGCCATTTGCCGCAGTTGTGCACGTGGGCGGTCATCTCCGGGCCCCAGTGCGCAGACCCAGGGATCGAGGTCATTGGCTGGGACTGGACTGGGCTCGACGGCAGCGAGACGTACGAAGGCACCACTTGGGGGTTTTACGACGTCGTCGGCACCTACGACGGCGAGCGCTTCACCATCACGGAGTCACCGACGCCCGGGGCCGGTTATCGCCCGAACTGGCCCAAGCCACGGTACGTACCTTCGCCTTCGACTCCGTGTGCTGCGCCACCGCAGGGCTGGGGTGTCATCGATGCGGCCGCCACGGGGGACGAGGCACTGAGCGCTGCCGTCGCGTACGCAGAGGCGCAGCCTGACTACGCCGCGCTGTGGCTGGACTCGTGGATACTGAACGTCCGATTCACCGGTGACATGGAGAGTCACGAGCGGGCGTTGCGGGCCATCTGGGGCGGCGGGCTCTGCGTGAGTATGGGCGAGCGAACGGCAGCCGAGCTCGAGACCATTTCAGATGCACTTCGGGACGAGCTCAGCCCTATATTGGCAAGCGCCGTACTCCCGACTGGCCGCATCCATCTGCAGGTCGTCGACGACGACGGTCTCCAGCAGCGACTCGATGACCGTTACGGGCCGGGTCTCGTCGAGGTCTTCCCGCTTCTCGTGCCGACGGACTGAGCACCTGGAACCGGGCGGTTCGACCCGGCGTCCAAGCAGCATGAGTAGTACGGCCGGTGGAGGCCAGCTGGTTTGGCTCGCCGTGACGTGTCTGGTGCTGACGGCGTGCGGGGACTTGCCTGCCGGCACGGCAGCTGATCCAACGGCCGAACCGGATGACCGCTATACCACCACCGTCACCGTCATCGATGCCCCGGGCCAGGGGCCACGGCTGTGCTGGATGGTCATGCAGTCGAATCCGCCCCAGTGCGGAGAAGGGATCGAGGTTGTCGGCTGGGACTGGACTGGACTCGACGGCAGCGAGACGGGGGCCCTCGGATCGGCGGGAATCGTCCGCTGGGGGGAATACGTCGTCATCGGCACCTACGACGGCGAGCGCTTCACCGTCACGGAGTCACCGAAGCCCTACGTTGCTCCAGAACCGACGCCGGAACCTCCCCCCGCCACGACCCCCTGCCCGCCGCCCTCCGACGGCTGGGGCGTCGTGGATGCGGCCAGCACGACATACGAGGCACAGGACGCCGCCATCGCGTACGCACATGCACAACCTGACTACGCCGCGGTGTGGGTCGACTCGTCGATGAACCCCGCCTGGGCGATGAAGGAATCGGAGATCAACGCGGACACGCTGTGGATGTTCAACGATCCGACCAAGCTGGTACTGAACGTCCGATTCACCGGGGACCTGGCGCGTCACGAGCGGGCGCTGCGAGCCATCTGGGGCGGCGCGTTGTGCGTCAGCTCAGGTGAGCGAACGGCGGCCGAACTCGAAAGCCTCCGCGCGCGGCTGCACGACGAGCTCGATCCTCTGGGCTCCTCCGTCGACGAGCGCGCCGGGCAGGTCTTCCTGCAGGTGATCGTCGAAGACGGTCTCCAGGCCGAACTCGACCAGCGCTATGGCCCGGGCCTGGTGCGCATTCACGCGCTACTGACGCCCGTAAACTGAGGTCAGTCGGGCCGAGTGCGGCCGTCGTTCTCGGGCTGGTCGGCCCACCACCACAGCAGCTCGTCGCGGGCGACGTCGGG
>DAIUDS010000131.1:0-6073 GCA_036845485.1 Jiangellaceae bacterium | reverse complement strand
GTGACCGGAAGCTCGGTTGTCTCGAGTAGCAGCCGGGCAGTGTGCGCGCGCTGCGCCCGGGCAAGCCTCAGCGGGCCGGCACCCACCTCGTCGACGAGGGTGCGGTGGACCTGACGCTCGCTGTAGCCGAGCCGACTCGCCAGGCCGGCGACGCCCTCGCGGTCGACGACGCCGTCGGCGACGAGCCGCATCGCCCGGCCGGCCAGGTCGGCGCGGATGTTCCACTCCGGAGACCCGGGTGTGACGTCCGGGCGACACCGCCGGCAGGCCCGGAAGCCGGCGGTCTGGGCCTCGGCCGCGGACCGGTAGAACCGCGCGTTCGCGCGCTTCGGCGTCATCGCCGGGCAGCTCGGCCGGCAGTAGATTCCGGTCGATGTCACGCCGATGAAGAAGACGCCGTCGAACCGGGCGTCGCGACTGTGGACGGCACGGTAACAAGCCTCGAAGTCGAGCACGCCTCCACTCTCGCCTAGAACGCAGCCGCATGACTAGCGGAAATCGGACTCGATCGTGATGTTCAACGGAAGCGGTCAGCGGGCGTCTTTGGCGAGCTTGCGCGCCTCCTTGAGCGAGACGCCCTTGGCCTCCTCCGGCAGCCGCCACACGTCGATGCCGCCCATCAGCGAGTACGCCAGGATGCGGATCCGCGGGCCGCCCGGTCGAGGTGGACGGCTACTGCCGCGTTCGCCGTTGCCCCCCATGACGGCGAAACCTCCGACCTCGACGTCGACCGTCTCAGGGACGTAGATGCTCATCCCGCCCATCACGGCGACAGCGATGATCGTCACGTCGTCGGAGTCGATCTCAGCATGCCTGAGGTCGATGTCGTTGCCGCCCATGACCGTCAGGGTCATCAACTGGTCGCCGATCCGCCAACGGCCCTTCTTCTCGACACCGCCCATCAGCGAGACCACCCAGCGGGTCGGCTTGCGGCGGCTTACCCCGGGCTCGGAGGACACCGTCGAGCGCGACGCCACGTCGGGAAGGTCGGCCGTGAGCCTCGCCAGCTCGGCTCGGGTCGTCGCGTCATACGCCAGCCCGATCCGCTCCTCGAGCTCGGCGAGCGTGAGCCGTCCGAGCGAGGCCTGCTCGGACAGCCGCTGGACCACCTGTTCGCGTTCGGAGTCCGAGGCCCGGATGCCAGGCACGATCGACGGCCGAGGAGCCACGTGCTTCTCCGCCTCCGACGAGAATGATCGCAACTCCTCGGGCGATACGGGCGGTTCGGCGGACACCAGGACAGGCTACTCGCCGTTCACCAGGCTCGAGACCTCGATGATCACGTCCGAGGGCCGAAGATCGCTGTCGTCGGCCTGGATCACCGCGAGGGGGAGAGGTCGAGCACCCAGTTCTGCCCGACGAGGTCGTGACCGAAGCTGTGGTGCTCCTCCTCCTCGACCAGCCGGAACCCGGCGCGCTCGTAGATGCGCCGCGCGGCCACGAGCACGTCGTTCGTCCACAGCGTCATCGATCGGTAGCCGGCGCCGCGGGCGAACCGGATGCACTCGTCGACCAGCCGCGCGCCGATTCCCGTGCCGCGCGCCGACGGCTCGACCAGAAGCAGCCGCAGCTGAGCAGTCACGGCGTCTCTGGGTACACAGAACACGCACCCGACCGGCGTCGCGTCGACCTCGGCGATCCAGGCGTTCGAACGGCGTGGATCCAGAACCTCGACGTACGAAGCGACGATCCGTGCCACGAGCGCCTCGAACGTCTGGTCCCAGCCATACTCCTGCGCGTACAGCGCTCCGTGCCTCTGCACGACCCAGCCCAGGTCGCCGGGGCGAAGCGACCGGATGACGTACGCCGGCGGCCGCGGCGGGTCGCCCAGCAGGCGCTCGATCCTGCCCATCGCGCCGACGAGCCGGCGCTGGTTCTCGTCGCTGAGACCGCCGATCAGTCCCTTCACCTGGTCGGCGGACCGGGAGTCGAGCATGGCGTACGCCTGGCGGCCGGCCGGCGTCAGCCGGATCACCTGACGGCGCCCGTCGGCGGCGGACCGCTGCCGCGTGACGAGGCCCACGCCCTCGAACCGTGCAAGGATCCGGCTCAGGTAGCCGGCGTCCAGACCGAGCATCCGACGCAGGTCAGGGACATCGGTGGTGTCGCGTTGAGCGAGCTCGAAGATCACCCGAGCCTCGGTGAGGGTGTACGCCGAGCGCAGTAGTCCCTCGTCGAGCGCCCCCACCACCGTGGTGTAGAACCGCGTGAAAGCGCGGACCGCCGTCACCCGTTCGGCCTCGAACGTCGTCATAAATGCCAGCGTCAACGAAAACGTTGACTTGGTCAATGAATGACCGGTCCGTGGAACGCAGCAATCCCAGCCGGTGGCCCGATGAGACCCTTGAGCCCATGCAGGTACGCCAGTCCAGCAAGCTCGCCAACGTCTGCTACGACATCCGCGGTCCGGTGCTCGAACATGCCAAAAGGCTGGAGGACGAGGGGCATCACATCCTCAAGCTCAACATCGGCAACCCGGCACCGTTCGGCTTCGAGGCACCCGACGAGATCCTTCAGGACGTGATCCGGGGGCTGCCGACCGCCCAGGGCTACTGCGACTCGAAGGGGATACTCCCCGCGCGCCGAGCCGTCGTGCAGTACCACCAGGGCAAGGGCATCCCGGACATCGACGTCGGGGACGTCTACCTGGGGAACGGAGTGTCGGAGCTCATCGTCATGGCCATGCAGGCCATGCTCGACGACGGCGACGAGGTGCTGATCCCGGCCCCGGACTACCCGCTGTGGACGGCCGCGGTCAGCCTGGCCGGCGGCACACCCGTCCACTACCTGTGCGACGAGGGCGCGGACTGGTTCCCCGACCTGGACGACCTCGCCGGCAAGATCAGCCCGCGGACCAGGGCACTGGTCGTGATCAACCCGAACAACCCGACCGGGGCCGTCTACTCGCGAGAGCTGCTCGACGGCATGGTCGAGCTCGCCCGGCGACACCACCTGGTGCTGCTCTCGGACGAGATCTACGACAAGATCCTCTACGACGACACGGAACATGTCGCCACGGCCGCCCTGGCACCGGATCTGCTCTGCCTGACGTTCAACGGCCTGTCGAAGGCGTACCGGGTGGCGGGCTTCCGCTCCGGCTGGATGGTCGTGTCCGGCCCCCGCGAGCGCGCCCGCGACTACGTCGAAGGCCTCGACATCCTGGCCAACATGCGGCTGTGCGCCAACGTGCCCGCCCAGCACGCGATCCAGACCGCCCTGGGCGGTCGACAGAGCATCCACGACCTCGTGCTGCCCGGCGGACGGCTGCACGACCAGCGTGAACGAGCCTGGAAGCTGCTCAGCGACATCCCTGGAGTGAGCTGCGTGAAGCCGCGCGGCGCCCTCTACGTCTTCCCGCGCCTCGACCCGGCCGTGCACCCGATCCACGACGACGAGAAGCTCGTGCTCGACCTGCTGCTCCACGAGCACCTGCTCCTGGTCCAGGGCACCGGGTTCAACTGGCCGCGTCCGGACCACCTTCGCATCGTCACGTTGCCGCACGTCGACGATCTCGAGGCCGCCATCGAGCGGTTCGCCCGCTTCCTCGACGGCTACCACCAATGACCTGCCATGCAGGCTCGTCCGGTCAGAACATCTCGATCGACGCCGGCGCAAGCTCCCAGCCGAAGGCGGCGGACGCGACCGCAATGCTGCCGAGCGTCGTCTCGACCACGAGGCCGGCCTCTGCGAGCGTGCGCAGCGAGGTTCCGCCCAGGTATGCCGCGCCCAGCTCGCGAACGTCCAATCGAATGTCGGGCGGACCATCGGTCGGCTCGCATCGGGCGGCCGAACCGTCGTCGACCAGCCGCCAGCGTCCCGCGTTGTTGGGCAGTAGTGCGTCGGTCACCTCGAGGACCAGGTCGACGGGTGCGGCGTACCGGCGAGCGGCAAGCGCGGCCGGTACGTCAGCCACGCGGATCCACAGACCGGGGGTTATCGACGTGCCCAGGGCCGCGGGATTGGTCAGCAGGTAGGGCAGCGGCTCGTCCGGCGCCGCGAACGGGAACCTCACAGTGCGGGTCAGGTCGATCGAGAGCAGGAACCGCCACAGGGTGGTGTATGCGTCGACATCGTCCGCGACGACCTCCGTGACCGAAACCTCGCCGTTCGGGCCGGTCAACTCCCAGCCACTCTTCACCCGCCACAGGGCATAGCCGCGAATCTTGCCGCCCACCTCGTACAGGACGGCCCGCTGCGCCGACGTTTCGCGCCGCCACGACCTCGGGTCTGCGGTCAGGAACCGCCACCATCGGTCATCACGGCTCGACATGCCCGGCCGGCTGCCGCGAACGCGGTCGTGCACCTCGGCCAGCCGGTCGATGACGTCGCGGGGTACGGCCTGCCGGAGCCTGCCCGCCTCCCTTTCAGCCGTTGCACGTGCGGGGAGGGACGTCTCGCGGGTGGCGATGTCGTAGTGCGCCTGCCAGGACGCCAGGCCGTAGCCGAACCGGCCGTAGATCGCGCCCTCGCTCGCCCACAGCGCGGCGACCGGCTCGGTCCCCCGGTCCCGCACCGCCTGCAGCTGGGCCGTCATGATCGTGGTCAGCAGACCACGCCGTCGATGGGTCGCGCGGACGGCGACTCCTGTGACGTGGGCGGCCGGGACGGTGGCACCGGGGACGGTCAGCTCACGGGTCAGGATCGCACCGGTGGCGACGATCTCGCCCTCGTCGGTCACGACGTGGGTTCGGTCCGGCTCGTCCACCAGGCGGTGGACCTCGAGCTCGTCGTCCTCCACGTCGCGGAGGAACGCGCCCGTGATCAATGCAACCAGCTGCGGCAGGTCCTCGGATGTCGACGTGCGGAGTTCGAGCTCGTCGGTTGTCACGTCGCGTGTCTAACCGACGACACCGTCCGCCGCTACCCCATTTCACGCTCCGGTCCGCGCCATTCGACGAGCATCGTCGTCGCGTCGTCGAAGAGGACACCGTCCTGGTGCTCGAGGACCGCCTGGTTCAGGCGGCGCAAGGTCTCTGCAGCCGGACGCCCCTCGGCGGAATGGCGGAACACAAGATCGACCAGCCGCTCGACCCCGAAGAACTGGCCGGCGGCATCACGCGCTTCGACAACGCCGTCGGTATAGATGAGCAACCGGTCGCCCGGTTCGAGGTGCTCCTCACCGACCTGCGGAGCAACCAGCTCCAGTCCGAGCGGAACGTCGAGAACCTCCTCGAGGCTCTTGACCACACGCCCCTTCCGCACCAGCAATACCGGTGGGTGTCCGGCTGTGATCCACCGCCATATCCCACGCGCGGTGTCCAGCTCACCGACCAGGGCGGTCACGAACTTGTCGCCACCGAACTGGGACGCGACGAACTTGTCGGCCGAGCGTACGGCGTCGACCAGGTCCAGCCCGGAGCGACGACCATTGCGAAGAGCGCCCAGGGCGACGGACGAGAGAATCGTCGCCTCCATCCCGTGCCCCATCGCGTCCAGCACGGCCACATGTGCCATGTCGCCGTTGATGGCGTAGTCGAAGGAGTCGCCCGCGACCTCGTTCGTCGGTTCGAGCACACCACTGATGGCGATCGTGGGCGTCACGACGGTGAGGGGTGGCAGCATCGCCCACTGCATCTCGGCCGGCACGGACATGCCCATCCGTCGGCGGGCACGCTCGAGGTAGTCGCCGTACGGGCTGTTCGTGACGACGAGTTCGGCCACGGTCCCTGCGACGTCGAAGCAATCGGCCACGACGTGCTCGCGGTTCACGTCTCGGCCGTCGGAGAAGACGAATTCGAGCACTCCCAGCCGGTCGGTTCCGTCGAGCAACGGCAGCCAGGCCGTGCCGGACGACTCGGTGCGGGTGACCTGGGGAGCAAGGTCCGCGAATGCCCGGCCGGCAAGCGTGCCGTCCACCCGCACCGTCTCGCGGTGGGCCGGCACGGCCTCGAGCAACGGGACCAGCACGACCTGGTCGTAGTCGACCAGGTAGAGCACCGACTCCTGCGCACCCAGCAGCTCTCCTGCGGCCGCCACGAGCGCCGGCAGGTCGTCCGGTCGGGCAAGCTTGCTCTGCCTGATCAAGTAGCGCAGGGCCGCGCATCCGTCATCCACCCGGCGGCCTCCTTCCGGC
>DAIUDS010000130.1:2140-6158 GCA_036845485.1 Jiangellaceae bacterium | reverse complement strand
CGGCCGCCTGCTCGAGCGCATCGGCTACCTGGGGCCGGATCTCGTCGAACACGCTGTCGTCCTCGGCGAAGCCGCGGGCGTGTATCTCGGGGCCACCGGTGACCTTGCCGGTGACGGAGTCGACGACGACCACGACCGAGATGAATCCCTCCTCGCCCAGGATCCGGCGGTCCTTGAGGGACGCCTCCGCGACGCCGCCGACGTTGGACCCGTCGACGTACACGTAGCCGCACGGCACGGCACCCACCACGCGCGCGAGGCCTGCCGCCAGGTCCACCACGACGCCGTCCTCGGCGAGCACCACCTGCTTGCGCGGCACTCCGGCGCTGACGGCAACGACGGCGTTGGCATGCAGGTGGCGCGTCTCGCCGTGTATCGGCATGACGTTGCGCGGCTTCACCACGTTGTACGCGTAGAGCAGTTCACCCGCGCTTGCGTGACCCGACGTGTGCACCATGGCGTTGGCCTTGTGCACGACCGTCGCGCCCCATCGGGTCAGGCCGTTGATCACCCGTGACACCGCGTTCTCGTTGCCGGGAATCAGCGACGACGCCAGCACGACGACGTCGCCAGGCTCGATGCTGATCGCCGGGTGGTCGCGGTTGGCCATCCGGGACAGGGCCGCCATCGGCTCGCCCTGCGAGCCGGTCGACATGAGCACGACCTCCTCCGGCGGGAGGTCGTCGAGGCTCTTGAGGTCGACCAACGTTCCGCCCGGGATGTCGAGATAGCCGAGGTCGCGGGCGATGCCCATGTTGCGCACCATCGACCGGCCGACGAATGCCACCTTGCGGCGGTGCGCCACCGCGACGTCGAGCACCTGCTGGACACGGTGCACGTGGCTGGCGAACGAGGCGACGACGATCCGTCGTGGCGCCTGTTCGAAGACCCGGTCGAGAACCGGCGCGATCTCTCGCTCGTGTGCGTTGTAGCCGGGCACCTCGGCGTTGGTGGAGTCGACCATCAACAGGTCGACGCCGGCGTCGCCGAGACGTGCGAAGGCGTTGAGGTCAGTGAGCCGCCCGTCGAGGGGCAACTGGTCCAACTTGAAGTCGCCGGTGTGAAGAACGACGCCCGCAGTCGTCCGGATGGCCAGCGCCAGCGCGTCGGGGATCGAGTGGTTGACGGCGACGAACTCCACCTCGAAGGGGCCGAACCGCTCGGTCTGGCCCTCCTTCACCTCGAGCTGGTAGGCGTCGATGCGGTGTTCGGTGAGCTTCGCCTCGACAAGCGCCAGCGTGAGCCGTGACCCGACGAGCGGGATGTCGCGCTTCTCGCGGAGCAGGAAGGGCACGGCCCCGATGTGGTCCTCGTGCCCATGGGTGAGAACGACCGCCTCGATCTGGTCGAGGCGGCCCCTGATGTAGTCGAAGTCGGGCAGAATCAGGTCGACGCCGGGCTGGTGGTCCTCCGGGAAGAGCACGCCGCAGTCGACCACCAGCAGGCGGCCAGAATGCTCGAAGACGGTCATGTTGCGGCCGACCTCGCCGAGCCCACCCAGTGGGACGATTCGCAGGCCGCCCTCGGCCAACGGAGGCGGGTCGGTCAACTCCGGGTGGGGATGGCTCACAGCAGGCCAGCCTCCATGAGGTCGGCTCGCAGTTCGGCGACCTGCGCGTCCGTGGCCTCGACGAGCGGCGAGCGCATCGCCCGGCTGCTCAGCACACCGGTCAGCTGCGACGCGGCCTTCGCCATGATCGCGCCCTGGGTCCGGGTCATGATCGCGCGGACCGCCGGCAGGAGCTCACGGTGCAGCCTGATCGCCTCGGTCAGGTCTCCGGTTCCGACCGCCCGGATCATCGCGGCATATCGGGCCGCCGCGACGTGGGCAACGACGCTGACGACGCCGGCCGCCCCCTGGGTCAGATGGGCCAGGTTGAGCGCGTCGTCGCCGGAGTAGAACGCAAGATCGGTTCGGGCGAGCACCTCGGAGGCGGCGAACAGGTCGCCCTTGGCGTCCTTGACCGCGACGATGCGGTCGTGCTCGGCAAGCCGAACCAGGGTCTCGGTCGCGATCGGGACACCGGTTCGGGCCGGGATGTCGTAGAGCATGACCGGCAGCCCGGTGGAGTCGGCCACCGCCGTGAAGTGGCGGAACAGCCCTTCCTGTGGTGGCTTGCTGTAGAACGGCGTGACGACGAGCAACCCGTGCGCGCCGGTCTTCTCCGCCTGGCGGACCAGTTCGATCGTGTGGTGCGTGTCGTAGGTGCCCGCACCGGCGACCACGGCCGCCCGGTTGCCAACGGCGTCGAGGACGCCCCGCAACAACCGCTCCTTCTCCGAGTCCGAGGTGGTCGGGCTCTCGCCGGTGGTGCCGCTGAGGACCAGCCCGTCGCAGCCCTCGTCGACCAGGTGCGCGGCCAGCCGCGCGGCGCCGTCGAGGTCGAGGCTTCCGTCGTCGCGGAACGGCGTGACCATGGCGGTCAGGACGCGTCCGAAGGGCGCTGCGGAGAGCGCTGCAAGGTCATCGGCCATGGTCGGAAGGCTACCGGTTCGGCCTCAGGGAGCGACCCGTCCGTTCGCCTCGAACGCCGCATGGGTGAGCGGCATCAGCCGTGCCCACTCGGCCTCCATCCTCTCGGCCACCATCTCGATCTCTCGCTGCGGGAACGACGGGAAGCGGGAGTCCTCGCGCCTGGTGCGCAGCGACAGGAAGTTCATCAATGAGCGGGCGTTGAACGTGACGTACATCGAGGAGTAGATCGTCAACGGCAGCACGATCCGGGCCACCTCGCGTGCGACCCCGGCCGCGAGCATCCGCTGGTACGCGGCGTACGCCTCGGTGCAGACCCGACGGGTCTCGGCCTCGACGAGCGCGTGCTGCTCGGGCGTGCCGTCGACGAACTGGTAATGGCCCGGCTTGCCCTCCTGCACCAGCTTGCGCTCCGGCCCCGGTACGTAGAAGACGGGCCGCAGTTCGCGGTATCTGCCGCTCTCTTCGTTGTAACTCGCGATCCGGTGCCGCATGTGTTCGCGGAAGACGAAGATCGGAGCGTGCACGTAGAACGTCATCGAGTTCTGCTCGAATGGCGATCCGTGTCTGTCCCGCATCAGATAGCTGATGAGGCCCGTCGAGCGACTGGCATCGGCCTCGACGTCCTCCAGTGACTGCTCGCCCTTCGTCGACACCCGGGCGGCGAACAGGACGTCGGAGTCGTGCGCGCTGGAACGTACGAGCTCGACGGTGACGTCGCTGCGGAACTCGATCTGCGGACCTGCGCCGGCCTCGGAGCCGGCTCTGTTCTCCGTCACGGTCACGCCTGCGCCTCCCGTCGATCCGTCCTCGTCTGCAGCCTACTGACGGGTTCCGACCGGCGAGCCGGGGCACATCCTCAGGCCAGGGCGGAAACGACAAGAGGGCCGTTCCCGTCGACCCTCAGGCCGGCCGGCGTTGCGACGACCAGGTCGGCGTCGAGCTCGTCCTCGGCATGGGTCGTCGTGACGGCGACCACCCGCATTCCAGCCGCCCGGGCAGCCACGATCCCGCTGGGCGCGTCCTCGAGCACGACACACCGGTCCGGCTCGAATCCCAGCCGGGCCGCGCCGGCAAGGAAGGGCTCCGGGTCGGGCTTACCGCGGCTGACGTCGTCGACGGTCACGAGCTCGGGCATTTGCGGCAGGCCCGCGGCAGCCATCCGGGCGGCGGCCAGGGCGGCGCCGCAGGAGGTGACGACGGCCCATCGGCCGGGGGGCAGCGCCTCCAGCAGCTCCACGGCCCCGGGTAGTGCCCGGACGCCCTCGACGTCCTCGAGCTCCATGCCGTCGAGGCGGGCAACGGCTGCCGCGACGTCGGAGGCCGGGAGCAGGGATGCGACGATCTCAGCGGTCGGTCGCCCGTGCGCGCTGCGGAGCTGCTGCGGGTCGACGCCGTACTCCCCCGCCCAGGTCAGCCAGGACCGCACGATCGCCGGCGTCGAGTCGATCAGCGTCCCGTCCAGGTCGAGGAGCAGGGCATCGGCAGTCAGTTCCACAATCGGCCATCCAACCGGAGGACTTTCGGCCGCACCCGAGCGCCTCG
>DAIUDS010000130.1:0-2040 GCA_036845485.1 Jiangellaceae bacterium | reverse complement strand
TCGACACGCGGGACAACGTGCGTAGAACGGTCGTGACGAGGGCATTGTTGAGTCATGGTCTTGCATGGGACCATCGGCCGCTTCGCTCGCTGGGGCTTCACCCACGGCCCGGCGTGGGGAACTCTCGCGGCCGTGATCGGTGGCGTTCCGGTCGCGGCTCTGGTCGACGCGAGTATCGACGGGATCCGGATCGTGCTGATCGGCGCCCTCGCGGGTCTGCTGGCCGGGCCGGTGCTGGGGGCCGCCGTCGGCGTCGTGTGCGTCGCGGCCGACCGGGTGCCGAAGTGGATCCTCGACGCGCCCGACTACGTCGCGGTGGTCGCCGTGGTCACGCTCGTCGGAGGCGTGATGTGGCCGGTGCTCGGGCTCGGCCGGAGCGAGTTCGCTGTCGGTGCGCTCGGCATCGTGCTGCTCACCTGCGTGCCGGCGATCGACGCCGCCCGAAGCGCGCCGCGCCTGCTGTACCGGGCGGAGGTCCAGCCTTCGCCCATCGAGGTCGCTCCCGGCGGTCACGCGTCGTAGTCGAGCGACACCTTCGGCGTCGACGGGTGTGACTGGCAGGTCAGGACGTATCCGGCGTCGACCTCGTCGTCCTCCAGCGCGAAGTTGCGCTCCATCTCGACCCTGCCGTCGAGAAGCTTCGCCCGGCAGGTGCCGCACACCCCGCCCTTGCAGGCGAACGGGGCGTCGTTGCGCACCCGTAGAACCGCCTCGAGCACGGTCTCGTCCGGGTCGGCGATCTCGACGGTGCTCCGACGTCCGTCCAGGACAACGGTGACCTCGCTGACCGCTGTCGAGGCGCCGGGCGCCTGGACGTCCGCTGCCGGGCGTGGCGGCAGGTCACCGACGTGGAACAGCTCCGAGTGGACGTGGGAACGGTCCACGCCGTTCCGCAGCAGGACCTCCCGCGCGGTCGTGACCAGAGGGAGCGGCCCGCACAGATACCACTCGTCGACCGAGCCGGGCGGGATGAGCGTGGCGAGGAATCGCTCGAGCCGGTCCTCGTCGATCCGCCCCGAGAGGAGCTCGGTCTCCTGCTCCTCGCGCGAGAGGACGTGCAAGAGGTGTAGCCGCGACGGGTGCCGGTCCTTCAGGTCTGCCAGCTCGTCGAGGAACATCACCGACCGGCTGGTCCTGTTGCCGTAGATCAGCGTGACCCTGCTCTCCGGTTCCTCGTCCACAATCGTCGCGACGATGGACATGACCGGCGTGATGCCGCTGCCGGCGGCGATCGCTACGTAGTGCTTGGCGTTGGCAGGGTCCAGCGGCGGTGTGAACCGGCCGGCCGGAGTCATGACGTCGAGCTCGTCGCCGGGGGCCAGGGTCGACAGCGCGTACGACGAGAACGTGCCGTCAGGGATCCGCTTGACCGCGATCCGCAGCCGGCCCAATCCGGCCGGAGCGCAGATCGAGTAGCTGCGCCGGACCTCGTCGCCACCCGGCACCGAGACGTTGACGTGCTGGCCGGCGGCGAAGCGGTATTCGTCGGCCAGCTCCGACGGCACGTCGAACGTGACGGCCACGGCGTCGTCGGTCAGCCGCTCGACGGACGAGACCTGCAGCCGATGGAAGACTGAATGGCGACCTGCTCGGGTTGCAGCGGGGCTGGTGGTCATTCAGAGAGCCTTGACGTGGTCGAACGGTTCGAGACAGCCCCGGCACGTCCACAGCGACTTGCACGCGGTCGACCCGAACCGGCTGACCTCCTGCGTGTCCGGCGACCCGCAGCGTGGGCAGCGGACCGACAGGGTCAGCGCCACGGCGTGTCGGGCAGGAGTCACATGATCGACCGGGTGCGGCGGGGCGATGCCGAAGTCGCGGAGTGCGGCACGCCCGGCGTCGGTGATCCAGTCGGTCGTCCAGGGTGGCGACAGGACGAGGCGCACCTCGGCGTTGTCGAAGCCGTGTGCGCGCAGCCGGGCCAGCACGTCGGCGCGGATGGCCTCCATGGCCGGGCAGCCGGAGTAGGTGGGCGTGATCTCGACCACCACGTGCCCGTCTTCCTCGACCCGTACGTCGCGCAGTACTCCGAGGTCCTCG
>DAIUDS010000129.1:0-6190 GCA_036845485.1 Jiangellaceae bacterium | reverse complement strand
GCTGCGGCGCACGACGCCACCTTGCCCAGTACGAACGCGTATCCCGCGAGGGCTCCCCAACCGTGGCCGAGACGCTCGCGCCCGTACACGTAGGTGCCGCCCGACTGCGGATGGACGGCGGCCAACGCGGCCGACGAAGTCGCGTTGCAGAATGCGACGAACGCCGCGATCCCGAGCCCGGGGAGCAGCCAGCCGCCGGCCCGATCGGCCGCGGGTGCCCAGACGACGAACACGCCGGTGCCGACCATGGCTCCGACGCCCACCACGACCGCGTCGGCGGTGCCGAGGCGGCGCGACAGCCGAGATTCGGGCTGCGTCACAGCGCTCAGTCTCCCAGGGGAGAGGTGGGGGAGTGGGAAGGTCAGGACGTCAGGGTCATGCCCATGACGAGGGCGTCGTGGGTCTCCCGCAGGGTGTGCAGGCCCACGCGCCGGTAGAAACCGATGGCCCGCTCGTTCCGTGCGTCGACTCCCAGGTGCACACCGCGCACGGACAGCTCCCTGAGTCGATCGAGGAGGTGACCCATCAGCCGGCGCCCGTAACCCGAGCCCTGCGCCGGGGACAGCAGATCGATGTGCAGGTGCGCCGGGTGATCCGCCAGCACGGATGGGTCCGTCCGCGGCGGGTGGTGGATCAGCTGCTGCAGGTGCTCGTCCGGCGTCCACAGCCGGCCGGGTGGCGGAGCGGGGTACCGGGCCCGTAGGGCGGGCCACCATTCGAGCTCGCAGCGCTGCTCGAACGCGGCCGTGTCACGAGCGCCGAGCACGTAACCCACGACGTCACCCTCGTCGTCGAGCACGGATGCCAGGTCCGGCTCGAGCGCGAGGTACGGCCCGACGTACACCTCGCCGAGCAGCAGCGGGTCGTCGTAGAGGGCGGTGGCGTCCTGTCCGGACAAGCTCGTCCGAAGGCACACGTGGTACAGGGCTTCACGATCGCCGCTGCGGGCCGGCCGGATGATCACGGTCAGTCGTATCGACGGTGGCTCGGGCGGCCCTGACCGCCGTCGACCACGATGTTGGCACCGGTCACCCACGATGCTCGGTCCGAGAGCAGGAACGCGACGACGTCGCCTACCTCCTCCGGGCGGCCGAGGCGGCCGAACGGGAACTGGTCGTGCACGAACTTCTCGAACGCCTGGGGATCGTCGCGCCGGAGCTTTGCCCAGCTGCCGCCCTCGAACAGGATCGACCCCGGGCTCACGGCGTTCACCCGGATGGACAACGGCGCCAGCTCCTGGGCGAGGGTTGCGGCGAGATGGATCTCGGCCGCCTTGGCGACGGCGTAGGTGGTCCGCGGTGCCGGCCGCATCCCGGTGATCGACGCGACCAGTACGGCGGCGCCGCCACCGGCAACGCGCAGGTGCGGCACGGCCGCCTTGACGAGAGCGGCGGCGTGTCCCGCGTTCAGCACGAACGTCTCGGTGAAGTCCTCCGGATCGGAGTCGAGCAGGTTACCGCCGACGGTTCCGCCGACATTGGCCACCACACGATCGAGTCCGCCGAGCCGGTCGGCCACCTGGTCGACCGCGTGGGGGAGCGCATCGAAGTCGGTGGCATCGGCGGTGACGGTGGTGACCGGCCGCCCGTGGCTGCCGAGCGAGTCCGCGGCCTGGTTCAGGGCCTGCGCACCCCGCGCGATCAGTCCGACAGCAGCGCCCTCCCGGACCAGTGAGCGGGCGATGGCGAAGCCCAGACCCTTGCTGCCCCCGGTGACGACCGCTCGCGTGCCATCGAGGTTCAGATCCACGCGCTTCCTCCTTCCCGACGCCGGAGGCTAACCGACGACGGTCGCAACCCTGCGAGACAGCCTGTGGGCGACGTCACTCGTCGTGCGCTTGCAACTGCTTGCAGAAGTTAGCAACAATGGGTCGGTGTCCAAGGTCGGTTCGCTCGGTGAGTTCCTGCAGGAGCAGCGGCGTCATGCGCAGCTCTCGCTGCGGCAGCTCGCCGACCAGGCCGGCGTGAGCAATCCGTACCTCAGCCAGATCGAGCGCGGCGTGCGCAGGCCCTCCGCAGAGGTGCTGCAGCAGATCGCGAGGGCGCTTCAGATCTCCGCGGAAGCCCTGTACGTGCGCGCCGGTCTGCTCGACCATCCGCGCTCCGACCACACCGTCGAAGACGCGGTGCTGGCCGATCCCGTGCTGTCCGAGCGGCAGAAGCGGGTACTGCTCGACGTGTACGACACGTTCCGCCGAGAGAACAACGAAGGGTGACCATGTCCGAGAAGACCACCATCGATCCGAAGCCGTTCTATGCCGCAGCGGGCGTTGCCGACGTAGCCATCACGGCGCTGCGTGGCCTGCCCGCCAACGCCCCGGTCGTCGCCGAGCGGGCCGAGAACCTGACCGTGCAGGCGCGCGAGCGCTTCGCCGACCTGCCGGCCGAGTTCCAGCGGCTCCGCAGCGAACTGCCCTCCGACGTCCGCAGGCTTCGCGCCGAGCTGCCCGAGGACGTACGCAAGCTGCGTGCAGAGGTGCCGGCCGACGTCCAGAAGCTCCGCGCCGAGCTTCCCGCGTTCGTGCAGGAGATACCTGCCAAGGTCATGAAGTACGCCTCCGAGCTTGCTCACGACCTGTCCGAGGCCTACGACGAGCTGGCCGTTCGCGGCGAGCAGGCTGTCGGCCGCTTCCGCCGTGCCCAGGCGGGCACGATCGATGCGGTGACCGAGAAGGCTGCCGACGCCGCCGACAAGGCCGCCGACGTCGCGGACAAGGCGGCCGACGCCGCGGACAAGGTGGCGGACGAGATCGCCGATGGCCCGGCGAAGCCGCGTACGCGGCCTGCTCGCTGACAAGGTGCGAGGCACGGGTGGCGCTCGGCAGCCCCGCGATCCGTGGCGGGGAGCATGCCACGGATCGCTCCTTAGACGCCGCCTCCGCAGCCGCCCGTGCCCTCGTCCCACCGGGAGGCCCTCGCCGCCATCGGGAGCAGCACATGTCTGTGCAGCACGAGGTCGCGTACTCTCGTAGACGTGGTTGACATCTTCGGCGACTTCCAACGCTTGTTGTTCCTCGTGCTCACGCTGGGCTCGCTGGCGCTCATGGTCTACGCGTTCATCGACGCCATTCGGGTTCGCACCGAGGCGTTTCCGCTGGCGGGGAAGCTGACCAAGAACATCTGGCTACTCATCCTGGGTGTGGCCGTCGCCCTCAACCTGGTGGCATTCAACGCCTTGTCGATCTTCAACCTACTCGGTGTCGTCGCGGCCGCGGTGTACGTCGTCGACGTCCGGCCGGCCGTCCGGCAGGTCGGTGGCGGACGTCGGGGTAGCACGAACGAGGGTCCGTACGGCCCCTGGTGACGGTCGGTCGGTCGTTACGACCAGTAGACGATGACCTTGTCTCCTACTCGGACCTGGTCGAAGAGCGAGGCGATCGCCGCCTTGTCGCGGACGTTGACGCAGCCGTGTGAGGAACCGTTGTAACCGTTGGCTGCGAAATCCGGCGAGTAGTGCACGGCCTGGCCTCCGTCGAAGAACATCGCGTACGGCATCGGCGTGTCATACAGCGAGGACACGTGGTCGCGACTCTTGTAGTAGACCGAGAAGGAGCCCTCGCGGGTCGGCGTCTGCTCGGAGCCGAAGCGAACGTCCATCGTCATCTTCACCGAGCCGTCGATGACCCAGCTCAGCGAGCGCGAAGACTTGTCGATGCACATGACACGGCCGGTCATGCACCTCCGGTCGAGCCCGGCAGTGCCGCCTCCCGTGTTCGCGGATGCCCGGTTGTGCTTCTCGTCATCGGTGGGGGTGCGCGTCATCGCGGTGAGCCGGTCCCAGGTGCGCTGGTCGACTTCGCCCGTCCCAGGGATGCCACGCTTCGTCTGGAAGCCGGATACCGACGCCGTGGTGGTCGGGTCGTACGTTCCCGTCACGTCCGCGTCGAACCAGCCGATCTGCTTGAGCCGGGCCTGCAGTTCGCGGACCTTGTCGCCCTCTTCGCCGGGTCCGATGATCGTCGGACCCGCGACGAGGCTGTTGTGCATCTCGTCCTCGGTGGGGGTGCGGGTCATGCTGACGAGCTTGTCCCAGGTCGCCTGGTCGACCTCGCCGGTGTCGGGCATCCCGCGCTTGCGCTGGAAGCCGGTGACAGCCTCAACGGTGACGTCGTCGTACTCGCCGGTGATCGTGGGCGCATACCACTGGAGTTGCTTGAGCCTGGCCTGCAGTTCGCGGACCCCCTCGTTCACGTCGCCGGCCATGTAGAGCGCCGTACGTTCCGGAGTCGGCGTCGCCGTCGAAGTGGACGTGGGCGTCCCCGTTGGCGTCGTCTCCTGCGTTGCCTCGGCAGCCGGCTCGATGGCGTCTGTCCGGTCCGCCGCAGCTACCCCGCACCCGACCAGCATCAGGGCCGTGAGCGCCGCCACGACGCTGACGCCGACCCTGTTGCCTTGTGCCACCGAAGCCCCGTTTCACGAGTTGGTGAGCGCCACCCGGCGGCGGCGCTCACCCGACATGACGCACATCGTGCCCAACTGGTTGCGTCTGCGCATCGAGACATCGGTCACGACTCGATCTCGACCTGGTTTCGGGCGTCGGCGAACGCCGTGTAGGCGTCTGTCCCGAACAAGACAAAGACGGCTTGTTCGACCCTCGTCCTGGCTCGCGTCACCGTCTCGAGGGCGATCCGGGCGGCGTCGTCGAGGGGCCACCCGTAGGCGCCGGTCGAGACGGCCGGGAAGGCAACCATGCGGGCCTCGAGCTCGTCGGCCACGCGCAACGCCTCCACGTAGCACGAAGCGAGGAGCCGGGAATCGCGCTGACCGGCGTTCCAGTTCGGCCCTACCACGTGGATGACCCATCGGGCAGGCAGGTCGCCCGCCGTCGTCCAGCCCGCCTGTCCGGTCGGCAGCCCGTCGGGGAACCGACGGATGCAATCCTCGAGAATTGCCGGCCCGCCGGCCCGGTGTATGGCGCCGTCGACGCCTCCACCTCCACGCATCCGTGTGTTGGCGGCGTTGACGACGGCATTGACACGCTGTGCCGTGATGTCACCTTGGACGAGTCTCACCCGCACCGGACGATGCTTGCGACGGTGCCGGGTGGTTGTCCAGGCGAACGGCGGGGAATCGGAACCGGGTGCCCACAGTTCTCGATGCGGAGGTGCGCGCCGAGGTGAATGCGTCGATCGGGGCTAAGCCGCCGCGTCGGGTGGCGATGATCAGCGTCCATACGTCACCCCTCGACCAACCGGGCAGCGGAGACGCGGGCGGTCTGAACGTCTACGTGGTCGAACTCGCACGCAGGCTCGCACAGCTTGGCGTCGAGGTGGAGGTCTTCACCCGCGCGACGTCCAGCGCCCAGCGTTCCACGGTCGAGGTCGTTCCGGGTGTCGTGGTCAAGCATGTGATGGCCGGCCCGTACGAGGTTCTCGAACGCCGCGACCTACCGGGGGAGCTCTGCGGGTTCACCAGCGCTGTACTGCGCGCCGAAGCGGCCGACGAGCCCGGCCGGTACGACCTCGTCCATTCCCATTACTGGCTCTCCGGTGCGGTGGCACGACGCGCGACCGCGCGCTGGCGGGTGCCGCTCGTGCACTCGATGCACACAATGGCCAAGGTCAAGAACCTCGCCTTGGCGGACGACGACGAGCCCGAGCCTCGGGAACGCATCGTCGGCGAGCACGAGGTCGTGGCCACTGCAGACCGCCTGGTTGCTAGTACGGCGGTCGAGGCGTCACAGCTGGTCGACCTGTACGGCGCCGATCCGGCGAAGGTGGCCGTCGTGGCTCCCGGCGTGGACCTCGAGACCTTCAGTCCGGGTGACAGAAGGGCGGCACGAGCTCGGCTCGAGCTTGCCGCCGATGCCGTCGTGCTGTTGTTCGCCGGACGGATCCAGCCGCTCAAGGCGCCCGAGGTGCTGGTGCGGGCAGCCGCGGCTCTGGTCGCCTCAAGCCAGTCGCTCCGTGAGCGCATGGTCGTAGCTGTCGTCGGCGCCCCATCCGGCAATGGACTGGCACACCCGGGTTCCGTCACACGTCTGGCGCACTCGCTCGACATCGGCGACCTGGTCCGGTTCGAACCTCCGGTGTCGCAGGCCCGACTCGCCGACTGGTACCGGGCAGCCGACCTGACGGTGGTGCCCTCGCACAGCGAGTCGTTCGGGCTCGTGGCACTGGAGTCCCAAGCTTGCGGTACCCCCGTCGTGGCGACGTCCGTCGGCGGGCTGTCCACCGTCGTCTCGCACGGGT
>DAIUDS010000128.1:0-6249 GCA_036845485.1 Jiangellaceae bacterium | reverse complement strand
CGCCCAGTGCTGCCGCTACGCGCGGCACGGTGGTGCACGCAGTGCTCGAGAGCCTGTTCGATCTCCCGGCAGCGGAGCGCACCGCGCAGCGGGCCCGGGCCATGGTCGGCCCCACCTGGCAGCAGTTGCTGGCCGCCGAACCCGAGGTGGCCGGTCTCTTCGCCGACGACGAGGACGGCTCAGCTCTGGGCGGCTGGTTGGCCGGCGCCGAAGATCTCATCCAGCGGTACTTCACCCTCGAGGACCCGCGGGCGCTCGAGCCGGCCGAGCGCGAGCTGTACGTCGAGACCACCCTCGACTCCGGCCTGCGCCTGCGCGGCTACGTGGACCGGCTCGACCGCGCACCGGCCTCCGGCGACATGCGCGTGGTCGACTACAAGACCGGCAAGGCTCCACCGATCGGGTTCGAGCAGCGTGCCATGTTCCAGATGCGCTTCTACGCCCTCGTGCTGTGGCGAATCCACGGCCGGATTCCACGGCTACTGCAGCTGGTCTACCTCGGCAGCGGCGAGATCCTGCACTACGAGCCCGACGAGGCCGACCTGCTGGCCACCGAACGCAAGTTGTGCGCGCTCTGGCGGGCCATCGAGCGGGCGGCGGTGACGGGCGACTGGCGGCCCAGCCCCAGCCGGCTCTGCGACTGGTGCGCCCACAAGGCTCTGTGCCCGTCGTTCGGCGGTACCGTCCCTCCGCTGCCGGAGGCGGTGGCCGTCGCCACCGGGGCCGCAGCCGCCGAGGCAGTCGCCGACGAGGCCCCTTCCCCGCGGACCTCTCCGGTCGACGTCTGACGGCCCACGGTTCCTCCTCGCGACGGAATGGCGCACTCGGCGTCCGGGCGACTCCGAGGTCGCCGGCGAGACCTAATGTGGTCACGTGAACTGGCGGATCGACGTACTTCGTTCGAGGCAGTGGGTGTTCGACACCACGTTGACCGTCGTCGGCAACCTGCTCACCAAGCTGGACGTGCGCGACCGTGTGCAGGCCGCCGTCTATGCGTACGAAAGTGGCCTGGTCCAGCCCGGGGCCCTGTAAACCGTGCTGCGCGTCACGCTCAAGAACCTGGTCGCCCGCAAGGTGCGGCTGGCGATGAGCGCGTTCGCCATCGTCCTCGGCGTCGCGTTCGTCGCCGGTTCGTACGTCTTCACCGACACCTTGGACAATACCTTCGAGGAGATCTTCAGCGACCTCAACGGCGACGTGGTGGTGCGTCCCGAGGGCTTCCTTGGCCTGAGCTCGCTGGTCGGCAACGACTCGGTCAGCAACGACGGACGAACCGTGCCGGCCTCGATGGTGGACGAGCTCGCGGCTCTCGACGGAGCGTTGCGGGCCGACGGCGTGGTCGAGAACCGCTCGGTGTTCGTCGTCGGAACCGACGGCCGCGTGGTCAGCGGCAGTGGCGCTCCCGGAATCGGCGCGAACTGGTCCGACGCACCGAACACGACGGGCAAGTCGCCGCTGCAACTCGAAGAAGGGCGGCGCCCGACCGCCGACGGTGAGGTGGTGGTCGACACCCGGACGGCCGAGCTGGGCGGATACACCGTCGGCGACACCGTGCGCCTGATCACCAGCGGGGAACAGGCCGAGATCCAGGCCATGCTGGTGGGCACGGCGACGTTCGGCGAGAGCGCCGGCCTGGCCGGCGCCACGCTGGCGTTGTTCGAGACCAGGGCGGCACAACAACTGCTGCTCGGTGGAGCCGACGCGTTCACGACGATCACGATCGCCGCCCGGGACGGCGTCAGCCAGGAGGGCCTGCGTGCAGAAGTCGAGGCCATCCTGCCCGACGGCTTCGAGGCCAAGACCGGCACGGAGACGTCGAACGAGACGACCGACGGGCTGCGCGACGCACTCGGCTTCTTCACCACGTTTCTGCTGGTCTTCGCTGCCGTGTCGCTGTTCGTCGGTACGTTCCTCATCCTCAACACGTTCTCGATCCTGGTGGCCCAGCGCAGTCAGGAGATTGCCCTCTACCGCGCGCTCGGTGCTGGGCGACGGCAGGTCACGCGTTCGGTGCTGACCGAGGCGTTCGTCGTCGGCCTGCTCGGCGCCACCCTCGGGCTCGTCCTGGGGCTCGGTGTCGCTCAACTGCTCAAGGTCGCCTTCGGTGCCTTCGGCCTCGATCTCGGCCCTGGTGGCCTCGTGCTCGAACCCCGAACGGTGGCGGTCGCGTACCTCGTCGGAGTCGCCGTCACCGTGGCCGCGGCCTACATCCCGGCCCGTCGAGCCGCGCGGGTGCCACCCGTCGCGGCCATGCGTGACGAGGTGGCGCTGCCGCAGGCCCCTCGAAGCCTGCACGCGGGACTCGGTGGAGCGCTCGCGGTGGCGGGCGCGGCCGCGCTGGGTGCCGGTCTGTTCCTCGAGACGTCACGCCGGGCCGAGCTGGTGGGAGCAGGCATCACCGCGGTGTTCCTCGGTATCGCGCTCCTGGCACCCGTGCTCGCGGGTCCCATTGTCCGGGTCATCGCGGCCGGCTACCCGCGGATGTTCGGGACCGTCGGTCACCTGGCTCGGGAGAACGCCCTGCGGAATCCGCGGCGCACCGCCGCGACGGCATCTGCCCTGATGATCGGCCTGGCGCTGGTGTCGGCGATGGCCGTCATCGGCGAGTCGACCAACAAGAGCATCGATGTCGCCCTCGAGGACGACCTGACGGCCGACTTCGTGATCTCCAACGCCGTGGGGCAGCCGTTCTCGACCAGCGTCGCCAGCGAGGTCGCCACCATCGAGGGTGTGGCCGAGGTGGCGCAGGTCCGCTGGCAAGTGGGGCAGGTCGCCGGCGAGGACGCGAACATCGCGGCACTCGATCCGCGCGCGTTCTCTAGAGCGGTGCGCCTGGACGTCACCAGTGGGGACACCGACCTCGGTTCCAGTGGAACACTGGTGTCCACGGCCCTCGCCGAGCGCGAGCACCTCGTCGTGAGCGATCGCCTGACCGTCACGTTGCCTGCCGGCGACCGCGAGCTCGACGTCGTGGGCATCTTCGCCGACAACACCGTGGTCGGGAGCGACGTCGTGATCGGCTTCGACGTTCTGGAGGCTGGCGGCGTGAGTCCCGCCGACAGCTTCGTCTACGTCGTACAAGGTCCTGGCGCCGACCCGGCGCGGACGCGCAGCAGCCTGGAACAGATCACCGCCGGCCTGCCGACGGTGACCGTCAAGGATCAGGAAGCCTTCGACGAGGAGCAGCGTGCGCCGGTCAACCGGCTGCTCAGCCTGGTCTACGCACTGCTGGGCCTGGCGGTGCTCATCGCCGTGCTCGGGATCGTCAACACGCTCGCCTTGTCGATGATGGAACGTACCCGCGAGGTCGGCCTCCTTCGTGCCGTCGGAATGAGCCGGGCGCAGCTACGCGCGATGGTGCGGTGGGAGTCGGTCGCCATCGCCGTCCTGGGTGCGGTCCTGGGAATCGTGCTGGGTGTCGTGTTCGGTGTCGCGCTGCAGAGCGCCCTGTCCGGGGAAGGCCTGGAAGTCCTGGCGATCCCGTGGGGGCGCCTGGCGGGGTTCGTGCTGCTCGCTGCACTCGTCGGGGTGCTGGCCGCAGTCTGGCCGGCCCGCCGTGCCGCCAAACTCGACGTCCTGCGGGCCATCGCCACCGAGTAGGGCCATGGTGTCTCCTCCGCTCGAAGGAGACGGCCGTAGCGTCGGGTCGTCACGACTTTCGACCGAGGAGCCCAGGTGACCACCCCGACCACGCCGACGCCTTCTGCCGACCGGTCCACCGCTGCGGCGCGCGCCGTGCAGCTGTCCAAGGTCTACGGCGCGGGCGACACGCAGGTGGTCGCCCTCGACGACGTCTCCGTCGAGTTCGGCCGAGAGCGGTTCACGGCCATCATGGGCCCGTCGGGCTCGGGCAAGTCGACGCTCATGCACTGCATGGCCGCCCTCGACGCCGTAACCAGTGGCCGGCTCTACGTGGGCGACACCGAGCTGACCACGCTGGGCGACGCCGAGCTCACCCGCCTGCGCCGGGACAAGGTCGGCTTCGTCTTCCAGGCGTACAACCTGGTGCCGACGCTGACGGCCAAGGAGAACATCACGCTCCCCCTCGACATCGCCGGCCGGAAGGTCGACCCCGAGTGGTTCGACACCGTGATCTCGACGGTGGGGCTCGGCGACCGCCTCGGGCACAAACCCAACGAGCTCTCCGGCGGCCAACAGCAGCGCGTCGCGTGCGCACGGGCGCTGGCGAGCCGGCCGGACATCGTGTTCGCCGACGAGCCCACCGGGAACCTCGACTCACGCTCCGGCGCCGAGGTGCTGGGCTTCCTGCGTCGTTCGGTGCGGGAGTTCGGCCAGACCGTGGTCATGGTGACCCACGACCCCAACGCAGCGTCGTACGCCGACCGGGTCCTGTTTCTCGCCGATGGTCGCATCGTGGACGAGATGACCGCGCCGACCGCCGAACGCGTGCTGGAGCGGATGAAGGGCTTCGACACCGTCGGGCGGGTGTCCTGAGCCATGCTCCGCGGACGTGCTCTCGGTTCCGTGGGCACAGCTGGCCATCTTCGTGGTGCTGGCCGGACTGGTGGGCGTGCTTGCGGCGTTGTGGCCGGCTCGGCGTGCCGCGAGACTCGACGTGCTTCGAGCGATCACGACCGAGTACGGACCTCAGACGCCGGCCGGCGGGCCGAGCGTCGTCACGTCGGGGTCGCTGGGTATTGGCACGCCTTGCCGGGGGGGTTCGTCCGGGACCGCAGCCTCGACGACCGCACTGGCCCGCGGCTGAATGTCGCCGGCGTGGATCTGCTCGGCCCAGTGGCAGGCGACGGTATGCTCCGGCGACATCACCCGAAGCAGCGGCCGCTCGTCGTCGCACCGGGTGGGCTGCCGGTACGGGCACCGGGTGTGGAAGCGGCACCCGGTGGGCGGATTCGCCGGTGACGGCAGATCACCGGTGAGGAGGATCCGTTGTCGGGTGTCCTCGATGATCGGGTCGGGAATCGGCACCGCTGACATCAGGGCCTTGGTGTACGGGTGGTACGGAGCCTTGTAGAGCGCGTCCGACGATGCCTGCTCGACGATCCCGCCCAGGTACATGACGGCGACGACATCGGCGATGTGACGCACCACGGCGAGGTCGTGCGCGATGACGACATACGTCAGACCCAGCCTGTCCTGGAGTTCCTCGAGGAGGTTCACCACCTGGGCTTGGATCGACACATCCAGCGCGGAGACGGGCTCGTCGGCGATGATCAGATCCGGATCGAGCGCGATGGCCCGGGCGATTCCGATCCGCTGGCGTTGACCGCCGGAGAACTCGTGCGGGTACCGGGATGCGGAGGAGGCCGGCAAGCCGACCAGATCCAGCAACTCACCGACGCTCTTCGCCCGCCCGCGTTCGATGCCGTGTGCGCGGCGCGGCTCGGTCAGAACCGACTCGACGCTCTGCCGCGGGTCAAGGCTGGCCATCGGATCCTGGAAGATCATCTGCATCCGACGACGCACTCGTCTCAGATCCTCGCCGGCCAGCCCGGCGACGTCGACACCGTCGAAGTGAACCGTCCCGCCGGTGGGCTCGACAAGCCGCAGGACGGCACGTCCAAACGTGGTCTTCCCGCAGCCGGACTCACCCACCAGACCGACCGTCGATCCGCGCGGCACGTCCAGGTCCACACCGTCGACCGCCTTCACCGAGCCGATCTCACGGTCGATGAAGATCCCCGACTTGATCGGGAAGTAGACATGCAGATCTCGCACTGACAACAGCAGGTCCTCGCCGTGTATCTCGCGCCGCTCGCGATGACGTTCGCCCGGGGTGGCCGGCTGGTCGGCGGCGTCCGCGGCACCGTGATCGGTGTCGGCTGCCCCGGTGGTCATGCCGGCACCTCCTCGTCGGCCCTCAGCGGGTTGTAGCAGCGCAGCGCCCGGTCGGGCGATGTCTCCAGCGCCGGCGTCTCCTGCATGCACGGGTCGACCCGGTTCGCGCAACGTGGCGCGAAGGCACAGCCCTGCGACCACGGTCGCAGGTCGGCCGGCGAACCCGGAATCGGGTGCAGCGCCGCGCCGCGGGGAGCGTCCAGCCTCGGCACGGACCCAAGCAGGCCGCCGGTGTAGGGATGGCGCGGTTCGGCGAACAGGGTGTGGCGGAGCGCGGATTCCACGATCTTGCCCGAGTACATGACGTGGACCCCGTCACAGAGCCCCGCGACGATACCGAGGTCGTGGGTGATCAGCACCAGAGCCGCACCGGAGTCGCGGACCAACTCCTTGAGCAGCTCCAGGATCTGGGCCTGGATCGTGACGTCGAGG
>DAIUDS010000127.1:5226-6314 GCA_036845485.1 Jiangellaceae bacterium | reverse complement strand
CGTCGAAGGCGTGGACGCCCGCGGTCGCGCGTATCGGCGACGTGCTGGTGGCGGTCAGCGGCGGCGGTGATCCCGGCTGGGCCACGCGGCTGCGCAACGCGGTCCAGACCGCGCTCGAGACCGGCCGGCTGCCCCTTCGCCGGCGACGCTCCGGGACCGGTTCGGTCTCGCTGGTCGGCGGCGGCCCCGGCCGCCCGGGCCTCGTCACCACCCGGGGTCGCCAACTGCTGGCCCAGGCGGATGTCGTCGTCGTGGACCGACTAGCACCACGGGGACTTCTGGAGGAGCTGGATCCCGATGTCGAGATCGTCGACGTCGGCAAGACGCCCGGCCATCACCCGGTGGCGCAGGACGACATCAACCGGCTCCTCGTCGAGCATGCGGCAGCCGGCCGGCAGGTGGTCCGCCTCAAGGGCGGCGATCCCTTCGTCCTCGGGCGGGGCGGCGAGGAGCTGGCCGCCTGCCGGGCCGCAGGCGTGCCGGTGGAGGTGGTACCGGGCGTGACGAGCGCGGTGGCGGTACCCGCGGCCGTGGGCATCCCGGTGACCCATCGCGGGCTGGCCAGGCAGTTCACGGTCGTCTCCGGGCACGAAGGGCTGGACTGCGCGTCGCTGGCCGCCGTCGACGGCACACTCGTGCTGCTCATGGGCGTGAGCCTGCTGGGTGAGACGGCACGGCAGCTCGTGCAGCACGGTCGAGACCCGGCGACGCCGGCCGCCGTCGTCGAGGACGGCTACGGACCGCGCCAGCGACTGATTGTCGGTACGCTCGACACCATCGCCGAACTCGCTGTGGAGCGCGACGTCCGCCCGCCTGCCGTCATCGTCGTCGGTGACGTCGTCACCCTCGCCACACCCTCACATTGATCAGCGCGACCGGGCTCAGGATGCCTCGAGGCGCGTGCGCTCGCTGTAGACGTCGATGTCCGTCTTGGGCCATTCCAGGCCCAGCGCCTCGAACCGTCGTAGCGGTGTCGCGAGGAACACGCACGCGGCGGGGGTAAGGCCATGATCGCGGCAGGCCAGCATCGCCACGTGGGTCCCGATGGACTTCGCCACCACCAGGTCGGCCCCGCGGGTCGCGGCGAC
>DAIUDS010000127.1:0-5216 GCA_036845485.1 Jiangellaceae bacterium | reverse complement strand
CCGGTCGGCCGGGACGACGTGCCACGGCGCTGCATCTGTGTTGCACCGTTCGAGCACGACCTCGTAGGCCCGCTGGTAGTCGTCCCAGAGGAGCCGATCCTCGACGTCGCCCGGGCTGTACTTCCAGTGTTTCGCGGGATCGTCGATGCGTGCGAGCAGGCGGTTCCTCTGCTCGTCCTTCGAGATGTGCAGCATGACCTTGACGACATCGCAGTCACCCGAGACGAGCTCCGCCTCGAAGTCGTTGATGGCGTCGTACCGACGCTCGAGGGTCGCGGCCGGGGCCAGCGAACGCACACGCGCGACGAGGACGTCCTCGTAGTGGCTGCGATCGAAGACGCCGAGCTGGCCAGGTCCGGGCAGCGCCCGCCGTATGCGCCACAGGAACCCACGGCGCTTCTCCTCGGGCGTCGGAGCCTTGAAGGCCTTGATCGAGATGCCCTGAGGGTCGACCAGGCCGACTGCATGCCGCATGGTGCCGCCCTTGCCGGAGGTGTCCATGCCCTGCAGGACGAGGAGCACTCTTCGTCTCCCACCCGTGCGTCCGTGGGCGAACAGCCGCTCCTGCAGCTCGGACAGCGTTGGTGCCAGCTCGGCGAGGCGCTTCTTAGCGGCCGCCTTGTCGCCGCTGAAGCCAGGGGTCGCCCGCGAGTCGTACGAGGCGAGGTCGACCGGGCCCTGCGGCACCCGCAGCAGATCGGCGACACGAGGCGGCTTCTCGGTGCGGCGCTTCTTCGCCCTGGCCAAGGGATCCTCCTGCGGGTCGTCCGACGATCATCCGAAGGCTAGCGGGACGGTCGGCGGCACGCCCTGATGAAGGGCACTTTCAGTGTCGGCCGAATCTTGTTGACCCCTCTCGGCCGGGACGATGGGATCGGGCTGTGCAGCGAATCTTCCCCGACCGTAGGGATCTCGACGACGACGCGATCCTGGCCGCGTACGCCTATCCGGCCGCCGACGACGGCCGACCCTTCCTTCGCGCCAACATGGTCATCAGCCTCGACGGTGCCGCACAGGGCCCAGACGGCCGATCGGGAACGCTGTCGTCCCCGGCCGACCGCAGGGTCTTCGCCATGCTGCGCGGCCTTGCAGACGTGATCCTCGTCGGCGCCGGCACCGCGCGTGCGGAGAAGTACGGCACGGCCGAGTCCGGGCCCGACGTTGCCGCCGACCGCCTTCGCCGCGGCCAACGGCCGGCTCCGCCGATCGCCGTGGTCAGCGGCCGGCTCGACCTCGACCCGGAGGGGCCGCTGCTTTCCGGGCCCGGCGAGCCGACCATCGTCGTCACGCATGCCGGGTCGTCCCCCGAGCGGCGCAGAGCCCTCTCCGCCGTCACCGACGTCCTCGTCTTCGGCGAGAGGAAGGTCGATCTGGCCGCCGCGCTCGGGGAGCTGGCTACGCGCGGACTGACCCGCGTCCTCTGCGAGGGCGGACCTCACCTGCTCACCGAACTCGTCGTCTCCGGCCTGCTCGACGAGCTGTGCCTGACGGTCAGCCCGATCGTGCGCGGCGGTGAGGCCCTCGGCGCCCTGGCCGGCGACCTGGTGCCCGACGGCGCGATGCAGTTGATCCACGTCCTCGAGGAGCACGGCACGCTCCTGACGCGATGGCGGCCTCAGCGCGACAGCAGCACGTCGGACAAGTTGTAGCTGACCGGCTCCTCGAGCTGCTCGTAGGTGCAGGACTCGGGGTCGCGATCCGGGCGCCAGCGGCGGAACTGCGCCGTGTGCCGGAACCTGGTGCCCTCCATGTGGTCGTACGCGACCTCGCACACCAGCTCGGGGCGCAGCGGCTGCCAGGACAGGTCCTTCTTCGCATTCCATCGGGACTGCGCACCGGGCAGCCGATCGGCCTCGTGGGCGTCTGGGCTCGCCCAATCACCCCACGGGTGGCCCTCGGCAGACGTACGGTACTGCTCCAGCTCCCCCACCAGCTCGGCCCGCCGCGTCATCGGAAACGATGCGCTGACGCCGACGTGCTGCAGGGCACCGGCGTCGTTGTAGAGCCCGAGCAGCAGAGAACCGACCACGCCGCCGGACTTGTGCCAACGGAATCCCGCAACCACGCAGTCGGCGGTCCGGTCGTGCTTGATCTTGTACATGGCGCGCGCACCGGGTTCGTACGGGCCGTCGGGCGGCTTGGCGACGATCCCGTCCAGGCCAGCTCCCTCGAAGTGCTCGAACCAGTCCGTCGCCACGGCGAGATCGGTGGTCATCGGCGCGAGGTGGACTGGAGCGGCCGCGTCGGATAGCGCGCCCACCAATGCGTCACGCCGCCGCTCGAATGGCTCGTCGAGCAGCGCCGCGGCGTCCAATGCCAGCAGGTCGAAGGCGACGAAGCTCGCCGGCGTCTGGTCGGCGAGTAGGCGGACCCGTGAGTCGGCCGGATGGATCCTGTTGAGAAGCGCCTCGAAGTCCAGCCGGTCGCCGGTCGCGATCACGATCTCGCCATCGACGACGCAGCGCTTCGGTAGGTGGTGCCGGGCCGCGTCGAGGAGCTCCGGAAAGTACCGCGTCATCGGGCGCTCGTTCCGGCTGCCGATCTCGACTTCGTTGCCGTCACGGAACACGATGGCGCGAAACCCGTCCCACTTGCCCTCGTAGTGCATCCCGGCCGGAATCGACTTCACCGACCTGGCGAGCATCGGAGCGACAGGAGGCATCACCGGCAGGTCCATACGCCCATCCTGCCCGAACAGTTGCCGCCGACGGCCCCGCCCGGAAGGATCCGGGGAACTCGTCCCCCTGGGTCCGTTCGTTCCCAGGTTGGGACATCGACCTGAGAGGTGTGCCGTGTACGACGTCGTCGTGCTCGTCGAGCAGCCGGTCACCGAGTGGGATGGACGACAGATCGCTGCTCTCCACCACGATTCACCAGAACCAGTCCACTACCACCTGCTCATGCCCGTCGAGGACGCTGCCACCCGGGTCGAGGCCACTATCGGCTCGCTCGCCGCGAGTGAGGTCATGGGTACGGCCGCTCTCTATCTGGACGACGCCGATCTGGAACGAGTTCACCGCGAGGTCCGCGCCGCGAGCGAGCGGGCGCTGGCCGACTCGATCGAGGCCTTCCGGCGGGCCGAAACCGACGCCGATGGCGAGCTGACTGCGAGCGATCCGCTCGAACGGCTCGCAACCTTGGTTCGGGAACGAGACAGCGCTGAGGTCGTCATCCTCACCCGGCGCCACGTCGTCGCCGAGTTCCTTCACGTCGACTGGGCCAACCGGGCCCGGCGCAAGCTCAAGGTGCCGATCCTTCACCTGCTCGCCCAGGAAGAGCCGGACTGGGAAGCGGAAGCCGAGTCGGAGGCGGGGAACTCCAACGGCGAGTAGCCGACAGGCTCATTCCCACGACGCAGCCGGGCAGCCGTCACCCTTATCGAAGGTCCCAGCCCTTGCTGGGCTGCACGCGCTTGGGCTGCCCGGGCATCCTCGGAGTGCCGCCCGCGTAAACGCTGTGCTGACCTGCATAAACGCACGTGACCTCGGGGCGCTGTAGTCCGAGTTGCCTGGGGTCCACCAGCATCCACCCGAGCGACGGCACAGCATCGCCGACGTGCTCGCCCTCGTCGACCGGCTGCGCCGGCTTGCCTACGACCTCACCCTCGAGGCCGACGACGCGTTGAGGCGCATCCGTGACGCGTTCGCCGACTACACGGCGCCTGATCGGCCCAACGGCCGGCCACACTTCGTCCATTCGCCTGACAGGCAACCCGCGCCCTGCGAGCATCCTTACCTCTGAGGAGAAGGCAGCTGGCCAAGGGGGTCAGTCATGGCTGAAGAAGTCGTCGTCGCACTCTTTCCTTGCACGTACGAGGAAGGAGGGGACTGCACCGTCCCGGCCGGCTCTAGAGTTGTGCTCATGGTCGGTTGGGCGGCGAAGAATCGAGGTCTGGTGCAGAACTTTCTTCAGGCACAGACGACCACGATCTCGATCGACGGCGCCGCCCCTGTGGACCTCAGCGACTCTTACGGCGCGATCGAGGCACGTCCCGAGGGAGACTTCGTATCGCGTATTCGTCACGACACCGGTGTGAGGCTCTCGGCCGGCGAGTCCCTTCAGGTGGATGGCCTGCTGGCGGTTTCTCATCCGGTCCTTGACGGCGTAATTGACGAGACCACACATCGGCCGGTGCCCTTTCGCCCCGAGGACGCACTCTCTATCCACTGCCGCATTACCGCCTCAGCGTGAGCCGGGGCCGTGTTCAGGTGACGGCTAGTGGGTGCGACCGGACGACGTAAGGCGGGCTAGTCCTCCCGATTCGGTGCTAACGCGGATTGATCGGGAACGTAAGTATTCCGGCAGTGGCGGCAATCACCGCGAAACAGCCAGCGACTGCGGGCCGTGTGATGTGCCGCCTGCGGTGCTCAATCCGTCGGCACGAGAAGCTCGGAGACCTCGACGAGACCCGGACCGTAACGCTGGTCGAGTCGCTGCTGGAGACCGTCGTCGACGACGACCTGCAAAAGGATGCGGCCAGCCCCGAGTATGCCTGTTGTCACCCTAGGGCCGAGCTCGTCCTGAAGTGCGGCGCGGATGGTCTCGACCTCGGCTGCTGTTCGCTCTCCCATACTCACGCAGAGCGGACCGCCCCAGATCGATCGCAGCGCCCGTTCGTGACGCGCCAGGTCACCGGTGAATTGGATGTTCAGTATCTGCTTGGTCGGATCGGAGAACATCCACAGGTTGTCCGCGTTGATCTCCGATTGCTTCATTGCATGAGCCGGGTTTATCGACGTGTCGACCCACACCGCGGCGTAGTCAGGCTGCGCCTCGGCGTACGTGATAGCAGCGTTCTGAGCCTCCTCCGTCGCGGTGGCCGCATCCACGACGCCCCAGCCGTCGGGGGGCGGCGGGCAGGGGGTCGTGGCCGGGGGAGGTTCCGGCGTCGATTCCGGCGTCGATTCTGGAGCGACGTAGGGCTTCGGTGGCTCCGTGATGGTCAAGCGCTGACCGTCGTAGGTGCCGACGACGACGTATTCGCCCCAGGTGACGCCGGCCGCCGTCTCGCTGCCGTCGAGCCCAGTCCAGTCCCAGCCGACGACGTCGATCCCTTCTGCGCACTGGGGCGGACGCGAGTCCGCGACCAACCAGCACAGACGTGGCTCATGGCCCGGGGCCTCGATGACGGTGACGGTGGTGGAGGTGGTGTAGTGGTCACCCGGTTCGGCCGTTGGATCAGCTGCCGTGCCGGCAGGCAAGTCCCCGCACGCCGT
>DAIUDS010000126.1:0-6478 GCA_036845485.1 Jiangellaceae bacterium | reverse complement strand
CATCACCGACCCGGCCGACGTCCACTACGTGCAGACCAAGACGCCGCTGTTGACGACCCACACCATCCGCGACGCCAAGACGCGGGGTCAGACGGTGTGGACCGAACACCCCCCCGAGTCGATGGACCTGTCCAACGGCTGCACAGGCCTCGGCGTCGCAGTCGCCCTGGGCGAGATCGAGATGCCCACCGACGCCCAGGTCATGAACGATCGCGGCCTGTACTCGGCCGTGGCCTCGTGCTCATCGGGTGTGGAGCTGGACCAGGCCCAGGTCGTGGTGGTCGGGAACGTCCGGGGAGTCGGCGGACGATACCGGATCGGGCACTCCGTCATGCGTGACGCCCTCGACGCCGACGGCATCTGGGCGGCAATCCAGGACGCCGGACTCGACATCCCGACCCGGCCGCACTGGACCGACCTGGGTGGCCGCCTGGTGAACGTCTTCCTCAAGTGCGAGGTCAGCCAGGACGGGACCGTGCGGGGCCGGCGCAACGCGATGCTCGACGACTCCGACGTGCACTGGCACCGTCAGATCAAGGGTTGCGTAGGCGGCGTCGCGGCTTCGGTCACCGGCGACCCCGCGGTGTTCGTCTCGGTGTCCGCCGCACACCAGGGGCCGGACGGCGGCGGTCCGGTGGCGGCGATCGTCGACCTCGGCCCGGAGCCACCGACCGGATATGCCTGGACAGGGGAGTACTGACGGGGGTCCTGGCATTCGGAGCGCCGGCGGGCTAGGGTCGCCGGCCGTGACCTCTCAGCCTTCCCGTCCGCCGTGGTCGGCCCGATCCGCCGACACCGGCGAGGCAGATCCCAGAGTGGTCGCAGCCTTGGCGGCCTACGCCAGCGGGACCGGCGACTCGGTTGACGTCGTCGCGGCTCTGGCCGTAAGCCGGGTCCTGGTGCCTGTCGTCGCCGTGCTGGACGAAGCCGGTGAGTCCGCCGACGGGAGTCGCACGGACAAGGCGTCGCACATGGCCACCGTCACCACCATGGGACGAGACGGGCGGCGCGGGCTGCTGGCGTTCACCTGCATCGAGTCGATGAGTCGCTGGCAGGCGAGGGCCCGGCCGGTTCCCGTGTCCACGCGGGATGCGGCCGAGGCGGCGCTCGCCGATGGAGCCGAGGCCGTGGTGGTCGATCTCGCCGGCCCGGTGGTCTTCTCGATCGGGGCGCCCGACCTGAGGGCGCTCGCGGCCGGTTGGCGTGCGCTCGGCGCGGACCCCGGCCGGCCGATCGGCCCCGACGGCCCCGGTTGGCGGTCCGGCATCGGCCGGCTGATCCGCCGGGTTCGTCGTTAGCACCACGTGTTTCGAGGCGCTCGCGCCTGGTAACATCGGGCACAGACCGACTCGTCACGTCCTGCCAAGGTCGTGACGAGGCGCAAGTGGAGACTCTCCCACCCGCAGCGGCCGCGAGGCTGTCGGGTCCCTGGTCTGGTGGCCGCTCCTGGAGTGGGCACTGAATCGATGGGCAGCCTCCGCGTGCGCGAGCACCGGGGGCCTTTCTCGTGGGCCGCCGTTGCGCCCGGTCGACGACATACCCCGACGTCACACCAGGAGGACGGCATCAGCGTCGAGCCCCGTATCAACGACCGGATCCGCGTACGCGAGGTCAGGCTCGTAGGCCCCAACGGCGAGCAGGTCGGCATCGTCAGCACCGAGGACGCACTCCGACTCGCCCAAGAGGCCGACCTCGACCTGGTCGAGGTGGCACCGTCGGCCCAGCCGCCGGTCGCCAAGCTCATGGACTACGGCAAGTTCAAGTACGAGTCCGCGATGAAGGCGCGTGAGGCTCGCCGGAACCAGTCGCACGTCCTGATCAAGGAGCAGAAGCTCCGCCCCAAGATCGACACGCACGACTACGAGACCAAGAAGCGCAACGTCGAGCGGTTCCTCTCCGAAGGCGACAAGGTGAAGGTCACGATCATGTTCCGCGGTCGCGAGCAATCCCGGCCGGAGCTCGGCTTCCGGTTGCTGCAGCGGCTGGCCGGCGACGTGGCGGACCTGGGCTTCGTCGAGTCCTCGCCGAAGCAGGATGGTCGCAACATGATCATGGTCCTGGGCCCGCACAAGAAGAAGGCGGACGCCAGGGCCGACAGGGACGCCGCGCGAATCCGAAAGGCTGCCGAGCGGGAGGCCGACGCACAGGCCGAGCGCCAAGAGAGGGCCGCCGGCCGGGCGGCCGCCGCAGCGGAGAAGGCGGCCCACAACCGGACCGACTCTGCCTGAGCACGACCACCGACAAGGAGATACGGCAGCCATGCCGAAGATGAAGACGCACAGCGGCTCCAGCAAGCGGTTCCGGATCACCGGGACCGGCAAGATCCTGCGCCAGAAGGCGAACCGTCGGCACAACTTCGAGTACAAACCGACCACACGCACGCGACGCCTCGACGGCTTGACCGATCTCTCGGCCGCCGACACGAAGCGGATCAAGAAACTGCTCGGCAAGTAACCACCACGACGACGTTTCTCGGGCCGTGCCGGCCCGACCTAGCAAGGAGTTCCAGTGGCACGCGTCAAGCGGGCGGCCAACGCCCACAAGAAGCGCCGTGAGGTCCTCGAGCAGGCCAGCGGCTACCGGGGTCAGCGATCCCGGCTCTACCGCAAGGCGAAGGAGCAGATCACCCACTCCCTCGTGTACGCCTACCGAGACCGCAAGCAGCGCAAGGGCGACTTCCGGCAGTTGTGGATCACCCGCATCAATGCCGCCGCCCGGGCCAACGGCATGACGTACAACCGGTTCATCCAGGGACTGCGGCTCGCCGGGATCGAGGTCGACCGCAAGATCCTGGCCGACCTGGCGGTCAACGACGCGGCCGCCTTTGCCGCGATGGTCGAGACGGCGCGAGCCGCGCTTCCGGCCGACCGCAACGCTCCGGCCGCCTGACCGGTACCTGCGCCGCAGCAATCCGGAGCCGTCGGATGGGATCGTTCGGGTGTCCCGCCGGCGGCTCCGCCATGTCTGGCGTGGCACGCTTTGCTGTCGTACGTGGCACGCCAGCCGGTCGTGGTCGTAAGTGGAATGCCCGGTATGTGGAGCCGTTCGGCGTGCCACGTGTGAGCGTGCGACGCGGGACCTCCGGTGAACGAGGAGACGGTCAGGTGCTGACCGATCGGTCGGGGCGGGTGCGCGAGGCGCGCAGGCTGCTTCGCCGTGCGGCCCGGGACAGGGTCGGCCTGTTCCTGGCCGAGGGGCCGCAGGCGGTCCGCGAGGCGCTCCTCGAAGCCACCGGTGCCCGACCTGGGCTCGTCGTCGAGGTCTTCGCGTCCGCGTCGGCCGGCTCCCGTCATGCGGGCCTCCTCGACGAGGCACGACGCGCCGGCATACCCGTCCATCTGGGCGAAGACGCTGCCGTCGCGTCGCTGTCGGATACCGTGACGCCACAGGGACTGGTGGCGGTGTGCCGCTCGCTGACCGTGACCTTGGGGGATGCGCTCGGCACGAGACCGGCGCTGGTCGCCGTCCTGGTCGAGGTTCGCGATCCCGGCAACGCCGGGACCGTCATCCGAACCGCGGACGCGGCCGGTGCGGGTGCGGTCGTCCTGGCCGGTGACGCAGTGGATCCGCACAGCGGCAAGTGCGTTCGCGCGTCGGCCGGGAGTCTGTTCCACCTGCCGGTTGTCACCGACGTCACCGCCGGCGAAGCCGTCACTGCGCTGAAGACGCAGGGGCTCAACGTGCTCGTGGCCGACGGCTCCGGACCGACCGATCTCGACAGCGCCGCCGATCTCGGAGTGCTCGATGCACCGGCTGCCTGGCTGTTCGGCAACGAGGCCAGGGGCATATCCGAGGCGGTCCGGAGAACGGCCGATCACGTCGTCCGGATCCCGATCCACGGCCGGGCGGAGAGCCTGAATCTCGCGACAGCGGCCGCCCTCTGCCTCTACGCCTCGGCCCGGGCCCATCGCCGGCTGTCCTAGGTATGCGCCATGTGATGATCCGTACCCGGACGCCGACCGCGAACACGGCGACGTTGCCTCCTACACTCGGGCAGGTCGATGCGCGATCCCCGAGGTAGGAACATGTCCGCGCCCAACAGCCAGTACGACCCGGTCGAGGTCACCGCGCTCCATCCGAACGAGGTGGCGCGAATGCGGGCCGAGGCTCTCGACGCGATCGAGGCCGCGAGCGACCTGGAAGCCCTGAAGGAGGTACGCCTCGCCCACGCCGGCGACCGCTCACCGCTGGCGCTGGCCAATCGGGAGATCGGCGCACTGCCACCGCAGGCCCGCAAAGATGCCGGCCGGCGGGTGGGAGCCGCGCGGCGCGACATCAGCCAGGCGATCGCCGACCGGCAGGCGGTTCTGGAGAGGGTGCGCGACGAACGCGTCCTGGTCGAGGAAGCCGTCGACGTCACACTGCCCTGGGACCGTGCTCCGCGGGGTTCCCGGCACCCGTTGACGACGATCCAGGAACGGGTCTCCGACGTCTTCGTCGCCATGGGATGGGAGGTGGCAGAGGGTCCCGAGGTCGAGGCCGAGTGGCTGAACTTCGACGCGCTCAACATGGCGCCGGACCACCCCGCGCGGACCATGCAGGACACGTTCTTCGTCGAGTCGCAGGAGTCGGGCCTGGTGCTGCGTACGCACACCTCGCCGGTCCAGGCACGCACGATGCTCGAGCGAGAACCACCCATCTATGTGATCTGCCCCGGCCGGACGTATCGCACGGACGAGTTGGACGCGACCCACACGCCCGTCTTCGGCCAGGTCGAGGGGCTCGCCGTCGACGAGGGCATCACGATGGCGCACCTGAAGGGGACGCTCGACCACTTTGCCGCTGCCATGTTCGGCGACGGCATCACGACCCGGCTGCGCCCGTCCTACTTCCCGTTCACCGAGCCGAGCGCCGAGATGGACCTGCAGTGCTTCGTCTGCCGGGGTGCGTCCGTCGGCAACCCGGACGCCCCGTGCCGCACCTGCTCGTCCGAGGGCTGGATCGAGTGGGGCGGGTGCGGAGTGGTGAACCCGCGAGTGCTGGTGGCATGCGGCATCGACCCGGAGCGGTACACGGGCTTCGCGTTCGGCATGGGACTGGAGCGGACGCTCATGTTCCGCCACGGCGTCGAGGACATGCGTGACATGGTCGAAGGCGATGCGCGCTTCGCCAGCGCCTTTGGGATGGAGATCTGATGCGCGTTCCACTTTCGTGGCTGCGCGACCACGTCGATCTGCCACCCGCTGAGACCGGGCGCGACGTGGCGAACCGCCTGGTCCGGGTCGGGCTCGAGGTCGAGACGGTGCACGAGGTCGGTACCGACGTCAGCGGTCCCTTGCTGGTGGGGCGGGTGGTGGCCCTCGACGACGAGACCCACTCGAACGGGAAGACGATCCGCTGGTGCCGGGTGGACGTCGGAGAGCCCGAGCCGCGCGGCATCGTCTGCGGCGCCCACAACTTCGCCGCGGGCGACCTGGTGGTCGTCGCATTGCCCGGCGCCGTGCTGGCCGGCGGCCTCGCGATCTCGGCACGCAAGACGTACGGGCACGTATCCGACGGCATGATCTGCTCCGCCCGCGAGCTGGCAGTGGGCGACGACCACACCGGGATCATCGTGCTGCGACCTGACGAGGGATCGCCCGGCGATGACGCAGCACCCCTGCTGCACCTGCGCGAGGTCGTCCTGGACATGGCCGTGACGCCGGATCGCGGCTACTGCCTGTCGATGCGCGGAGTGGCGCGCGAAGTCGCGACGGCCTACGGGATGCCGCTGCGGGACCCTGGCCTGGACGGCCCCGGGAACGGTCTACCTGCCGAGCCCGACGGCTCGCCGGGCTACCCGGTCAAGGTCGACGAACCGGACCGCTGCGCCGTCTACGTCGCGCGCTCGATCACCGGTCTCGATCTCGGCGCACGCAGCCCCAGATGGTTGCAACGTCGAGTCCAGCTGGCCGGCATGCGCCCGATCTCCCTTGCGGTCGACGTCACCAACTACGTCATGCTCGAGCTCGGGCAGCCGATCCACGGCTTCGACCGGGATGCGCTCTCCGGCCCGATCGTCGTGCGCCGAGCGGCGGCCGGGGAGAAGCTGACCACGCTCGACGGAGTGGTCCGCGACCTCGACCCGGACGACCTTCTCATCACCGACGACACCGGGCCGATCGGGTTGGCCGGCGTGATGGGGGGCGAGAGCACCGAGATGGGCCCGTCGACACGCTCGATCGTCATCGAGGCGGCTAACTTCGAGGCGACCGGTATTTCCCGTACGGCCAGGCGGCACAAGCTGCCGAGCGAGGCCTCCAAGCGGTTCGAACGGGGAGTGGACCCGGCGCTGCCGGTCGTGGCGGCTACGCGCGTCGCTGACCTGCTCGTCGCGCTCAGCGGTGCGACGGCGGAGTCGGCGATCACCGTGGTCGGTGAGGCGCGGGAGTCTGCCGCGGTCGAGATCGACTCCGACCTGCCCAGCCGCATTGTGGGTGTCCCGTACGCGGCCGACGAGGTCGCCGGACTCCTCGCCGCGGTGGGCGGACGGGTCACT
>DAIUDS010000125.1:0-6482 GCA_036845485.1 Jiangellaceae bacterium | reverse complement strand
CCACCAGCGCCACGGCAGGCCACACCCATACCGGCAACCGCCCGGCGGTGTCGACCGCGTCGGCCACGGATCGCGCGGGTCCCCGATCGGGCACGGCAGCCCGATCGCCGCCGACGGTAGCCGCCGCAACCTCGTCGGCCGTGACCAGTTTGCCCACCGGCGGCGCTCCCTGCGCCGCGAAGCCCCAGTCCAGCAGACCCTGGGCGCCGACCTCGGCCCGTCCTTTCGCCCCGAGGATCACCACCACGAGCCGCACGCCGTTCCGCTCGGCGGCCGCAACCAGCGTGTGACCAGCCTGGGTCGTGTATCCGGTCTTCAGCCCTATCGTGCCGTCGTACGTGCCGAGCAGTCGGTTCTGGTTCTGGATCTGGAACGTCGCCCCGTTCAGACCTGGGAAGTCGTAGGTGGGAGTGCGCACGAGTCGGGCGAGTCGCTCGTCGTCGAGAACGGCTCGGCCGATGAGGGCCAGGTCGTATGCGGACGAGACTTGACCGGGCTCGTCCAGGCCGTGTGGTGTCGTCGCGTTCGTGTCGAACGCGCCCAACCGTTCGGCCTCCTCGTTCATCACGGATGTGGCCCGGTCCTGAAGCCCGGCGGATGCCGCCAGCGCGTGGGCTGCGTCGTTCCCGGAAGCGAGGAGCAAGCCGTGTTCGAGGTCTGCGACGGAGTACCGCTGGCCCGGCACCAGTCCGACCCGGCTACCGGGCGTCAAGGCGTCATCGTCGGTCGCCGTGTAGACGTCGGCCTCCTCGAGAGAAGGGAGCAACGCCAGCGCGGTGAGCAGCTTGATCGTGCTGGCGGGTGGCAGTGGCTGATGCGCGTTCAGGGCGGCGAGCACGTCGCCGGAGTCCAGGTCGGCGACCAGCCACGCAGTGGCGTCCACGACGGGCATGGGAGCCGCCTCCGCAGACGTTGCGGGCGCGCCGGTCGTGGCCAGACCCGCGCCGCCGACGACCTCCTCGAACGGCGACCGCGGAGGTGGTTCCAGGGTGGCGAGCGGCGCAGGTGCCGTCTCCGGCGGGATCGGCGACCGTGGGGTGGTGGCGGCAGCCGGCGATGCCGTGGCATGGACGGCGACGACCAGCAGCAGCAGTCCGGCCGATCCCACGAGGCGTTTCCGCACCGATGTGACGCTCCTGGCGTTGCCGCCGCCGGGCGCCCGACGTGCCAGGCATCTCTCGAGGGCAGATCGCATATCGGACATGATGGGCGACAGCGTACGACCCGTTCCGGCGAGCTCCTCCCTTCGGGAGACGGGTCCGAGGTCTCGGGCTCGGTCAGCCTGTCGCGTCGTCGAACGGAAGGACAAGGCGGCGCAGGAGGCCGGCCAGCTCGGCCTGGTCCGCGGCGGAGAGTTCGGCGAGCAGCCCGCGCTCGTGCGCGAGCAGGCCCTCCAGGGCGGCATCGAGCGTGGTGCGTCCGTCCTCGGTGAGAGTGACCCGCACGCCTCGCCGGTCGCCGGTGTGGCGGCGACGGGCCACCAGACCGCGGGCTTCGAGCTTGTCGACCCGCGCCGTCATGGTGCCGCTCGTCACCAGTGTGCGCGAGAGCAGATCTCCGGGGGACAACTCATACGGAGGACCGGCCCGGCGCAACGCGGTGAGCACGTCGAACTCCCACTGCTCGAGCCCGTGCGCGGCAAAGGCCGCACGTCGGCCGCGATCCAGGTGACGGGCCAGCCGGCCGACGCGTGAGAGGACCTCGAGCGGCTCGACGTCGAGGTCCGGACGCTCACGGCGCCATGCTCGGACGAGCCGGTCCACCTCGTCCTCCGCCACGGCGAGACTGTACGTGTCAAGCATCTTGACATCAAGACAGTGCGCGAGCGATGGTCTGGCGGGTGCTGATCAGTGGTGAGGAGCTTCGGGTGTGGGATCCCCAGCGCTATCTCGCCTTCGGCGACGAACGTGCCCGGCCGTTCCACGAGCTGATCGCGCGGGTCACAGCCGAAGATCCGGCCGAGGTCGTCGACCTCGGATGCGGTCCCGGCACGCTGACCGCGGCACTCGCCGCGCGCTGGCCACGCGCCCACGTGGTCGGCGTCGACTCGTCGGCCGAGATGGTGGCGGCGGCGCGCGGCGTTCAGCGGATCGACGTCGTCCAAGCGGACATACGGGAGTGGCGGCCCGATCGGCCGGTCGACGTTCTGCTGAGCAACGCCGCGCTGCAATGGGTGCCCGGCCACCTCGTCCTGTTGCGCCGGTTGGTGGCGGCCGTCGCGACCGGAGGCTGGTTCGGGTTCCAGGTGCCGGGCAACTTCGCCGCACCGTCGCACGTCCTGCTCCGCGAGGTGGCCGACTCGCCGCGCTGGCGGGACCTGGTCGGTGCCGGACGCGTCGCCCGTCCGTCGTCGCATGACCCGGAGGAATACCTGGCCGCGCTCGCCGGCCTCGGCTGCACCGTCGATGCCTGGGAGACCACGTACCTGTACGTCTTGCCCGGCGACGACGCGGTGCTCGGGTGGGTCGGCGGCACCGCGCTTCGGCCCGTCCTCGCCGCGCTGGACGAGAACGATCGGGCCGAGTTCACCGCGGAGTACGGCGCGCTACTCCGCCAGGCCTACCCGAAGCGACCGTACGGCACGATCCTGCCCTACCGGCGCGTCTTCGTAGTCGCTCGGAGCTAGCTCCCGCTGACGTCGTTGAGCCGCGGCTTGCTCTCCAGGCCGGCCAGCCCGTTCCAGGCCAGATTGACCAGATGCGCCGCGACCTCGGCCTTTTTCGGCTTGCGGACGTCGAGCCACCACTGGCCGGTGAGAGCGACCATGCCGACCAGCATCTGGGCGTACATGGGAGCGTGCTTGGCCTCGAAACCGCGAGCCTTGAACTCGGCCGCCAGGATGTGCTCGACCTGGCTGGCCGCGTCGGAGATGAGGCTGGCGAAGCCGCCGGTGGACTGTGCCACCGGGGAGTCGCGGACCAGGATGCGGAATCCGTCGGTAGATGTCTCGATGTAGTCGAGCAGCGAGAGCGCGGCCCGTTCGAGCACAGCCCGGGGATGGCTCGCCGAGCGCAGGGCCGTCGTGAGGCGGTCGAGCAGGTGCTCGATCTCACGGTCGACGACGACCGCGTACAGGCCTTCCTTGCCGCCGAAGTGCTCGTACACGACCGGCTTGGAAACACCGGCCCGGCTGGCGATCTCCTCGATCGACGTGCCGCCGAAGCCACGTTCGGCAAACAGCGACCGGCCGATGTCGAGGAGCTGCTCACGGCGCTGTTTTCCGGTCATCCGGACCCGGCTCGGCGTGGCGCGAGGGCGGGTCCTCGGCTCGGTCACGGTACTCATCCCTGCTGGCGGCGGTGCCGCCGTCGGCCACAGGGAGGAGTCCTGGCCGTTCCCTGGGGTAGAAGTCAGGACGCGACCAGCGTCTTCTCGCCACCGTAGTCGTCGACCCGCTTCGCCTGCGTGCGCTCTGGGCTCGGCCAGCGGACGTCGCGTATCCAGCCGAGCTTCTCCAGCGCCCAGATGACCCGGGCGCTGGAGTCGATCTGGCCCCTGAGGACACCGTGCCGGGCACAGGTCGGGTCGGCATGGTGCAGGTTGTGCCAGGACTCGCCCATCGAGATGAACGCGAGCCACCACACGTTCCCGGACTTGTCGCGGCTTTCGAACGGGCGCTCGCCGATCGCATGGCAGATCGAGTTGATCGACCAGGTCACGTGGTGCAGCAGGCCGACCCGGACCAAGGTGGCCCAGAAGAAGGCAGTCAGCGCACCCTGCCAGGACCACGTGAGCAGGCCACCGACGGCAGCGGGGAGCAGGAGCGAGACCGTGACCAGCCAGGGGAATGCTCTGCTGATGCGGCGGATGTCATCGTCCTTGAGCAGGTCGGGCGCGTACTGCCGCTGGTTGGTCTGCTCGATGTCGAACATCCATCCCATGTGGGCGTACAGCATGCCCTTCATCAAGGCGGGAACAGTCTCGCCGTAGCGCCACGGCGAGTGCGGGTCGCCGTCGCGGTCGGAGTACTTGTGGTGCTTTCGGTGGTCGGCGACCCAGCGGATCACCGGTCCCTCGATGGCGAGGCTGCCCGCGATCGCCAGTCCGACCTTCACGCCCCGGTTCGCCTTGAACGAGCGGTGGGTGAAGTGCCGGTGGAAGCCGACGGTGACACCGTGCCCGGAGATCGCGTACATGACGACCGCGATGGCGACGTCGACCGGCCCCAGCCAACCACCCCAGGCGAATGGGATGGCCAGCAGGATGGCCAGGAACGGGACGGCGATGAACACGGCCAGGATGATGCGCTCCTGGAGCGACTGCTGGTCCGCGCTGACCGTACCCAGCGGCAGATCGACAGCGGCCGGAGCGGCTGCGGGTGCGGGGGCGGCCGGCGGCCGCGTCTGGGCTTCGGTGATGGCCGGAGGCGTCATGGCCGCGTCTCCTTCATGAGAACTGCTTGGCTACGCCACCGTAACCTACGCCACCGTAGGTTGCGCAATCCTGCCGACTGGCGGTGTTCTCCCGTTCCGACGTGGCGACCGAGCCATGGCCAGGTAAGTTTCGGAACGGACGGCGTCTCCCTAGCTCAATCGTCCGAAATGATCCGCCGTGGTGTAATCGGCAGCACCGGGGCCTTTGGAGCCCTTAGTCCAGGTTCGAGTCCTGGCGGCGGAGCCGCGAAGCGTGACACGACGAGGCGGAGGTATCGTCGGCCCCTGGCCCATGCCATCGATGCCCGGGAGCTGGCCGCGTGACCGCACGCCCCGCCGCCGTCGTCGTCCTCGCCGCTGGCGAGGGCACGCGGATGAAGTCATCCACACCCAAGGTCTTGCACGGGATCGGCGGCCGCAGCCTCATCGGCCACGCGGTCGCCGCCGCTGAGGCGCTCGAGCCGGAGCACCTCGTGGTCGTGGTCGGTCACGGGCGCGATCAGGTGAGGGAACACCTCGCGGCCGTCGCCCCACGCGTGACCACCACGGTCCAGGACCGACAGCTCGGTACCGGCCACGCGGTGGGCTGTGCGCTCGAGAGCCTGCCGGAGCTGGACGGCGTCGTCGTCGTCACGTACGGCGACGTCCCTCTGCTCGCCGGCGACACGTTGCGCGCGCTTGTCGACCGGCACGTCGACGACGGCAACGGCGTAACCGTGCTGACCGCGGAGGTGGACGATCCGGCCGGGTACGGGCGTGTCGTGCGTGGCGCCGACGGTGGTGTCCTGGGCATCGTCGAGCAGAAGGACGCCACCCGGGAGGTGCTGGGGATCCGCGAGATCAACTCCGGGATCTATGTCTTCGACGCCGCGGTGCTGCGCGACGGCTTGACCCGGTTGACCACCGACAACGCCCAGGGTGAGCTCTACCTCACCGACTTGGTGGAGATCGCACGTACCGACGGCCGGAGCGTCGGCGCTGTCCAGACCGGCGATGGCTGGCAGACGGTGGGGGTCAACGACCGGGTCCAGCTGGCGGCGGTACGGCGCGAGCTCAACCGGCGCATCCTGGAACGGTGGATGCGCGACGGTGTCACCCTCGTCGACCCGGAGACGAGCTGGGTCGACGTCACGGTCGAGCTGGGGCGCGACGTCGTGCTGCGCCCCGGCGTCCAGCTCCACGGCGACACCCGTGTCGATGACGGTGCCGAGATCGGCCCGGACTCCACGCTCGTCGACTGCACGGTCGGGGCCGGCGCGAGCGTGGTCCGAACGCACGCAACGGGCGCCGAGATCGGACCCGAGTGCGTCGTCGGGCCGTTCACGTTCCTGCGGCCGGGCACTCGGCTGGCCCGTGCGGCGAAGGCGGGCGCGTACGTGGAGATCAAGGCGTCCACGGTCGGAGAAGGCTCGAAGGTGCCGCACCTCTCCTATGTCGGCGACGCCGAGATCGGAGTCGGGTCGAACATCGGTGCCGCGACCGTCGTCGTCAACTACGACGGACAGGCGAAGCACCGGACGGTCGTCGGCGACCACGTCCGGATCGGCAGCGACACCATGCTGGTCGCGCCCGTAACCGTCGGCGACGGTGCCTACACCGCGGCGGGCTCGGTCATCACCAACGACGTGCCGCCCGGCGCCATGGCGGTCGCTCGTGGCCGGCAACGCAACGTGGAGGGATGGGTCGAAGACAAGCGGCCGGGGAGCAAGGCCGCCCGTGCAGCGGCCCTCGCGCTATCGAGGCAGACTAGGAACGATGCCGCCGTCGAGGGGAGCGCGCAGTGAGCGGGATCAAGGCGAGCGGCACCAAGACGCTGATGCTCTTCGGCGGCCGTGCCTATCCCGAGCTGGCGATCGAGGTCGCCGAGCAGCTCGGGGTCGGTCTGATCCCCACGAAGGTCTTCAACTTCGCCAACGGCGAGATCTATGTCCGATTCGAAGAGAGCGTCCGGGGATCGGATGCATTCGTATTGCAGAGCCATGCCACTCCGATCAACGAGTGGATCATGGAGCAGCTGATCATGGTCGATGCCCTCAAACGAGCCTCGGCCAAGCGGATCACCGTGGTCATGCCGTTCTACGGCTACGCCCGCCAGGACAAGAAGCACCG
>DAIUDS010000124.1:0-6483 GCA_036845485.1 Jiangellaceae bacterium | reverse complement strand
CTCCCGTCATCCGTACCGCGCCGCAGTCGAAGCAAGCCCGACCCGAGCTGGCGCCGGTGGCACCGCCTGTGCCGGCAGGTCAGGCACTGCCGTTGCGGGAGTGGCCGGCGCGGCTGGTCGTGGGGGCCGCCGGGCTGTCCATCCTCATGTTGATCGGAGTGGCGCCGTACGTGGGTGCGTTCGTCCTGTTCGCGGCGACGGTCGTCGCGCGCGCAGCGTGGCGGATGAGATGGCGCTTGCGAGAACGCAGGCTGGCCAGGGGAGCCCGGCGAGGCGACCACTGGATCGCCGCGATCGGAACGCCGTGGGACCTCGTCTTGGTCGCGGCGCCCGCGGCGGCGCAGACGGCATGGGTCGGCCTGTGTGGCCTTGTCGTCGGCGCCGCCGTGGGACTGAGCGAGCAGCCGAACCTCCGGTTGCCCTATCTCGCCGGCGGCGCGGTCGCGCTCCTACTCATGTGGTTCGGGCCGGGGACGACGAGGATCCGCCATGGCGTGCGGGTGCTGGCGGCGCCGCTCGACCGCCACCCGCGGTGGGCGTGGTCGGTGACCGGTCTGTTCCTGGCCCTCACCTGGGCACTCGTGCTGTGGTGGGACAGCTACGGCACGTCGTGGTGGCCCGGGACGGGCATCCCCAACCCGCTCGGGATGTGACCGCACGTAACCTCGTCTCCCGATCCCTGCGCGCCTGGGCGCGCTTACCCCTAGCATTCGCCTCGTTCCACCCGCGATTCGGACGGAGTGCCCGTGCGCCTGCGCCTCTCGCCTCGCGACACCGTGTTCTACGACTTGTTCGCCGCCTCGGCCCAGAATGTCCGCGACGGCGTCCGCCTGCTCGCCGAGGCCCTGGCCGACGACGCCGACCGGGTCGGCATCGCCGCCCGGCTCAAGGAGGTCGAGCACAAGGGCGACGAGCACACGCACGACATCATCCGTAGAGTCAACTCGACGTTCGTCACCCCGTTCGACCGTGAGGACATCTACCGCCTCGCGTCCGGCCTGGACGACGTGCTGGACGACGTGGAAGCCGTCGCCGACCTGATCGTGCTCTACCGCATCGGCGATCTGCCGACCGATGTCGCAGACATGGTCGACGTCCTGGACCGGGCAGCCGAGCTGACCGCGGATGCGATGCCGCGCCTGCGAACCATGGGCGACCTGCACGACTACTGGATCGAGGTCAACCGGCTGGAGAACCAGGCCGACCAGGAGTACCGGAAACTGGTGGCCAGGATCTTCTCCGGCGAGTACGACGCACTGACGGCCTACAAGCTCAAGGACGTCGTCGACAACCTCGAGTCGGCAGTGGACGGCCTCGAACACGTGGCCAACGTCGTCGAGCAGATCGCACTCAAGGAGTCCTGAGCCTTGGAGCTCGGACTCATCATCGCGGTCATCGTCGTCGCGTTGTCGTTCGACTATACGAACGGATTCCATGACGCCGCCAACGCGATCGCCACCTCGGTCTCCACCCGGGCGCTGACGCCACGCGCTGCCCTCGTCATGGCGGCGGTGATGAACCTGTTCGGTGCGTTTCTCGGCACCGGCGTCGCCCAGACCGTGGGGTCGGGTATCGTCGACCTTCCGACCGAGGACGCCAGCCTGGTCATCGTCCTCGCGGCACTCGTCGGCGCGATCGCGTGGAACCTCGTCACCTGGTGGTACGGGCTGCCGTCCTCGTCGTCACACGCCCTGATCGGCGGGCTTGTCGGCGCCACATTGGCGGCGGCCGAGGTCGTGCAGTGGTCGGGCATCCTCGACAAGGTCGTGATCCCGATGGTGGTCTCTCCGGTCGTCGGATTTCTCCTGGCGTACGGGCTCATGCTTGGCATCCTGTGGGCATTCCGGCGTCGCAACCCAGGCCGCGTCAACCGTGGGTTCCGCATCGCCCAGACCCTCAGCGCCGCCGCCATGGCGCTCGGGCACGGCCTACAGGACGCCCAGAAGACGATGGGGGTCATCACTCTGGCGCTGGTGGTCGGCGGCTACCAGGTCGGGTTCGAGGTGCAATGGTGGGTGATCGTGCTGGCTGCCTCGGCATTGTCCGCGGGCACGTACGCCGGCGGATGGCGGATCATGCGGACTCTGGGGAGGCGAATCGTCCATCTCGATCCGCCACGCGGGTTCGCCGCCGAGACGACCGCATCGTCGGTGCTCTATACGGCGGCCTTCGTCTTCCACGCCCCGATCTCCACGACCCAGACGATCACCTCGGCGGTCATGGGGGTCGGCGCGACCAAACGGCTGTCGGCCGTTCGATGGGGTGTCGCCGGCGACATTGGAGCCGCGTGGGTGCTCACGATGCCGATGGCCGCTCTGGTCGCAGCCGTGTCCTACTGGCTCCTGCAGCTCGTCCCCGCCCTCAACTCGCTCTGACGACGGGTGCGTGCATCCGATCCGTGACGCGGTACGAACTGCGCTAGCCGCCCGGGACCTCGCTGCGTGAACTATGACGGGGCGATGAGCCAGCGGTCGACATAACTCTCGAGGCCGCTGAAATCCGTGTCGCCGGCCCGGTAGCCGATGTGCCCATCGGGCCGGATAAGGAATTGAGCCACGTCGGCGCGGGAGAGCCCGAGTCGACGCAGTGCGGCGCCGTCTGGGTCGTGCAGAACACCGGGAGGGGCGCCGACACCGCTGAGTCGGTCGATGCTGACCAGGTCGGGATGGTTCCGAGCCACAGTGGTTGACTGCGCCCCTCTCCAGGACTCGGTGGGCCCGCACAGCAACAGGTGATAGCCGGCGGGGCGGGCCGTGGCCGTGTGCAGGGTGGTCGGAGCTCCGTCGCGTGTGACTGGTGCATCTGGAAGCCGATCACCCGCCCTAGGCCCGCGCCTCGAGGGATGTGGTCCGTCCGTGATGGCTGGGCTGCGCCGGTAGTGGACTGCGAGCTGGGAGAGGACACGAAAACCGGCCGCGCGTGCGGGGCGGAGCTTGAGCGCGAGCGGTGCCAGCCGTGGAGCGACCTTGGTACGCGCCAGCCGAGTTAGCGGATTGGTGGATGTGGCGATCGTGAACGCCCGGTCGGTGAATCGGAGCACCGCCCGGCCGACCGGTGCCCGTTCGGGTTCGTAGCTGTCCAGCAGCGCCGGGCGGGCAACCCCCCGGGTGACGAGGGCCAGCTTCCAACCGAGGTTGACCGAGTCCTGGATCCCGGTGTTCATTCCTTGTGCGCCCGCCGGGCTGTGGATGTGTGCGGCGTCGCCGGCCAGGAAGAAAGGCCCCGCTCGGTACCGGGTAGCGCCTCGGTTGTGCAGCCGGAAATCAGTCATCCACACCGGGTCGCGCAGCGTGAGCCGGTCGCCCGTGTAGGCGTCGGCAATGGCCTGCAACTGCGTCAGGTCTAGCTCGCTCACATCGTCGGCCATGGTCGCGGGGCGCATGGCCAGCATCCGCCAGGTGGCGGGAACGCCCAGCGGGAAGAAGAACAGCATCCCCGCCTCGGCCAGGTAGGTGTGCGCGGCACCGGCCTCCAACCCGTCGACCTCCAGATCGGCCAGGAGGAATGTCTGCGGATACGCGGAGCCGGTGAACGCGATGCCGGCGTGCTGCCTGACGGTGCTGTGAGCGCCGTCGCAGCCGACGACGTAGCGGGGGCGAACGGTCTCAGGCCGCCCGTCGCCGTGTCGTAGCCGGCAGATCGGCTGGTCGGCGCTGGTGTCGAGGTCGACGAGGTCGACGCCTCGTTCGATCTCCACCTCGTTGCGGTGCAGATGCTCACCTAGAATGCGTTCGGTTTCGGCCTGGGACAGGAACAGGAGGAACGGGTAGGCGGTGTCGGTGATGCCGATGTCGAACAGCCCCATGGAGACCGTCCGCCTGCGCAGGTGCATCCGCAGCTGAATGGTCGGATTGCCGGCTGCGACCATCTCTGCGCTGATCCCGAGTCCGGCCAGCACCTCCAGTGTGCGCGGCTGGATCGCAAGTGCTCGCGACTCGTGCGCCCGGTCCAGCTGCCGATCGATGATCCGGAACCGCGCGCCGAAGGCTCGCAACTGCGCCGCCAAGGTCAGTCCGGTGGGTCCGGCGCCGACCACCAGGACGTCAACAGGTCGGGTGACATCACCCTCTGCGGACTCGCTGGCGTTCACGTTCTCGTCTGTCTCCGTCGCGGAAGGCCGCGCGTGCGGTGACGGCGGGCTGCGCCACCGAGCGAGGCCCATGGTAGCGAGGGCCCTGCGGCATCAACCGCAGCAGCCGCCACCGTCATCGGTTTCCACGAGCGGGAGGCTCAGGGTGGAGGAGCAAACGCCGGTCTCGGGTAGATCGAGTTCGACCCCCCGGGCGGCGTCCCAGTCTCCAGCGAGGCTTGCGACCACGGACCGCACCTGCTCGTAGCCCGTTGCGAGCAGGAACGTGGGTGCCCGCCCGTAGGACTTGACTCCGACCGCGTAGTAACCCGGCTCGGGATGTGCAAGTTCGTCCACGCCGTGCGGTGGGACGGTGCCGCAGGAATGGTGGTTCGGGTCGATCAGCGGCGCCAGAGCCCGGGTCGAGCCAAGGATCGGATCCAGGTCCAGCCGTAACTCCGCAGCGACCGCGTGGTCCGGGCGGAAGCCGGTCGCACGGACGACGACGTCCGCCGAGAGCCGCAGCTCACGGCCGGTCAGGTCCCGGCTGACCAGGACGGTCCGGTCTGCGTCGCGGGTGAGGCTGTGGGTATGGAAGCCCGTAACCAGGTCGAGTGCACCGGACTCGACCAGCTCGCGCAAACGCACACCGAATGCCCCCCTCGCCGGAAGGACGTCGGCCGCGCCACCTCCATAGGCCCGCTGCGGGCCGGCACCGCGCACCGCCCAGAGGACCTCCGTACCGGGTGCTTCGGTGGCGAGCTGAGCGAGGGCGAGCAACGTGGTGGCCGCCGAATGGCCAGTGCCGACGACCACGGTGCGGCGCCCCGCGAAGCGCTCCCGCTGCGCGCCGAGCACGTCGGGCAGCGAGTACACGATCCGTCCGTCGGCTACGGCGGCCGCCTCGCCGTGGGCGGGAAGGCCGTAAGCTCCCAGAGGGTTCGGCGTCTGCCACGTGCCCGAAGCATCGATGACCGCCCGGGCGTGCACCTCCTGCCCATCGGCGAGGCGGATCAGGAACGGCGCCGCCTCCCGGCCGGCCGACCGCACCCGGTCGAAGCCGAGCCGTGTGATCGCGTCCGCGCGCACGCCGTAGTGGATTCGGGAGGCGAGCGCCGGCAGCTTCGCCAGGGGCACAAGGTAGGCGTCGACCAACTCGGCGCCTGTCGGCAGCTCATCCGGATGCGGGCCGATCCAACCGTCGGCCTCGAGCAGGCGGCGCGCAGCAGCGTCGATGTCGAAGCGCCATGGGCTGAACAAGCGCACGTGTCGCCACTCGTCGATTGCCGCGCCGGCCGAATCACCGGCCTCGAGAACGACGAACTCGATGCCATGCTCGGCCAAGTGTGCCGCTGCGGCCAGGCCTACCGGACCCGCACCCAGGACGGCGACGGGCTCTGCCCGATTCGAGGGCCTGAGGGTGGTTCCTGCGGCGAGCAAACTGACCTCGGATGTACGCACCGCAATTCCTCCTGTATCGATGAATGTCGATGTCCAGCCCCAGTTTGCACAGAAGATCGAAGAATGTCAATATAGATATATGTCGATTCAGGCCATCGATCCGCGCGCCGCTCACGAGCTGTCGGTGCTGTTCAAGGCGCTCGCCGATCCGGTGCGGCTGCGGCTTCTGTCCATGATCGGCGCGCGGAACACCGGTGAGGCATGCGTCTGCGACCTCAACGACGCGTTCGAACTGAGCCAATCGACGATCAGCCACCACCTCAAGGTGCTTCGCAAGGCTGGACTGATCACCTCAGAGCGACGCGGCACCTGGGTGTACTACCGGCTCGTGCCCGATGCCGTGGACCGGCTCGGCTCCAGGCTGGTGAGTCAGCCGAAGCGGCCGGAGATGTAGTCCTCCGTGCGCGGATCCTCCGGATTGGTGAAGATCTTGCTGGTCAGGTCGTACTCGACCAACTGGCCGAACCGGTAGCCCTTGTCGTCGACATTGGCGGTGAAGAACGCTGTACGGTCGGAGACGCGGGCGGCCTGCTGCATGTTGTGGGTCACGATGATGATCGTGAACTCCTTGACCAGGTCACGCATCAGGTCTTCGATCTTTGCGGTCGCGATCGGGTCGAGCGCCGAGCAGGGCTCGTCCATCAGGATGACCTCGGGGTGGGTCGCGATCGCACGGGCGATGCACAGCCGCTGCTGCTGGCCGCCGGAGAGCGACAGGCCGTTCTGGTCGAGCTTGTCCTTGACCTCGTCCCAGAGTGCGGCTCCGCGCAGGGACTGCTCGACCTTGTCGGCCATGGCGCTCTTGGAGAGCTTCATCCCGGTGACACTGGGCCCGAACGAGACGTTGTCGAAGATCGACTTCGGGAAGGGGTTCGGCTTCTGGAATACCATCCCGACGCGACGGCGGACCTCGATGGGGTCGACCTCCCTGGCATAGAGGTCCTGGCCATGGA